>JBGSUY010000078.1:0-9618 GCA_041753195.1 Chromatiaceae bacterium | reverse complement strand
GCCGCCGCCGAGCTAGCGCGGCAGCGGCAGACCGCGTTCATGGCCGCGGTGGCGGATGCGTTGCGCGATCCCAAGGCGCCCATTCGTATTGCGTCCGAGATACTGGAGCGCCTGCCCGCCGACGAGCTGTTGCCGCGTGTGCAGGACATCGTGGACCAGCAGATGACGCACCTGTCGCGCCTGTTGGGCCACCTGGTCGGTGCCGCGAGTTTGGATACCCGCGGATTCGAGCTCCAGCACCACCCGGTCGACATGGCCCACGTCATCGACGCGGCCGTTGCTACCTACCTGCCGACGATGGACGAACGCAGACAGCGATTCGAGTCACGCCTGCCGCCCGGTCCGCTCTACGTCCAGGGTGATGCAGCTCACCTGGACCAGATCGTCAGCAACCTGCTCGACAATGCGACCAAACACACTCAGAACGGCGGCTGGATCAGCCTGTCCGTCCTCATGACCGCCGACAGCCTGACGCTTACGGTGTCCGACAACGGCATCGGCGTCACCCCCCAGCTGCTGCCCTACGTCTGCGAGCCGTTCGTGCAGGACACCCGCGCCCTCGGCCTTCACGGCGTCGGGCTGGGGATCGGGCTTACGGTGGCGCGCGCCCTGGTACGAGCCCACGGCGGCAATCTCGTTGCGCACAGCGCGGGCGCTGGTTGCGGCAGCCAGTTCGTGGTCACGCTGCCTCGGATGGTGGGAGCACCGGTTGCAGTCGCGGCCGGGCTTGCTGTGGGCGCGGTCGGGTAGGTCCTAGGTAGCCGGCCCCATCCCACGCGATTGGCATGGGCCGCGGGATCCAACGTCCAGCGGACCCAGTCCGCTGCGCGCGCCTTGGCAAGTGGTATCCGCCTTGGGGGAGACGGGCTGTAAAAAGCGGCTGGCCGCTGTCAATCTCTATGCGGCCAGTCGGGTGGCCCTGCCGAGCATCACTTCGACCCGGTTGCCGCGGCCTTGGCGGGTTGGGAAACCAGCTCCGACAACAGCAGGCCGTCCTGCGGGCTGAGCTCGTGACCGCCGGCCACCACCCGGATGGTGGCCCGGCCGTTCAGAGCGGGTACCCGGCGGAGGTCCTGACTGGGGGCCGGCACCACCTGATCGCCGGGCATCCCGTAGGCGGCGCCGCGAACCACTGCGACGTAGGCGATGTCAGGGTGCGGGCGACCGTTGAGCCAGTACAGCAGGTTGCCGGGCACCGGTGGGGAGAGGTCCGCGAGGACCCCGCGCGAAGACTGCACGGTGCGATACAGGTCGTCTCCCACCTTGCGTTTTACGAACCAGCGCTTGATCCCGCCGAACAGCCCGCTATCGTCGCTCGCATCCAGCGCCTGGGAGGCGCGCTCTGTGCCCAAATGGGGGGCGGCGATGGTGATCAGCCGGGTGACCGTTCCCGCGCCGTAGTTCACCAATGCGAGCCGGGCCACGACGCCGCCGGCCGAATGACCGATGAGGTCAATCCTGTCCGTGGGGTGCCGCTGCGCGATGGCGCCCAGCATCCCGCCGAGAAGACGCGCCTGCTCCATCAGCGGGGCGATGGAGGGCAGGTCGACCGTGTGGACCTTGAACTCCCCGGCGGTTGGCCCGACCGGCTCCAGCCGCACCGCGGACAGGGTTGACTGCCAGTTGCCAGCGACTCTCCAGCCAGCCTGCTCCAACACCGGCAAGACTCCGTTCTGCTGCCAGGAGGCAGAGTCTCCGAGGTAGCCGTGCACCAGCACCAGGATACGCCCGGCGCTGGCGGGGCCGGCCGACACCAGCCAGAGCGCGCAACACAGGGCCAGCCACCGCCCACCACGCCAGCGCTTCATGTCACTTCCTCCGGGTTGGTCAGGCCGCCGACGCGGAACGGCAACGACTGGGCATTGCAGGGGGCTACGCCTAATTTAGCTCCAGGGTTTTGAGGAACTCCGCAAACGGCCCTCTTAGGTCGGGATGCTTCAGACTCTGTTTTACGGTAGCGGCCAAATAGCCGAGCTTTGAACCGCAGTCGTAGCGTTTACCTTCGAATTCGTAGGCAAGCACAGTCTCATCCGCCAATAACATGGCGATTGCATCGGTCAACTGAATCTCGTCACCCGTCCCCCGCGGTATGTTTTCAAGTTTATCGAAAATAGCCGGCGTCAAAATATATCGTCCGATCACCGCCAGATTGGACGGCGCTTGGCCCGCTTTGGGCTTCTCGACGATCGCATCGACCGAGCTTAAACGATCATTGATAACAGAGCCAGCTATAATCCCGTAACTTCCGGTCTCCGAGGCCTGCACTGTCTGAACGCCGAGCACCGTGCATTGGCGATCCTCAAACACTGTCATCATCTGAGCCAGGCAACTCGATTGCCCGGCGTCGATCATGTCATCAGCCAGGAGAACGGCAAAAGGCTCATCGCCGATGACGGCCTTCGCGCAGGCCACGGCATGACCGAGGCCCAAAGCTTCAGCCTGCCGGATGTAAACGCATGTAACATGAGGAGGCACGATGTTCTGAACAATCGCCAGATTCTCCACCTTGCCGTGACTGGTTAACTCGGCCTCCAATTCATAAGCCTTGTCGAAATGGTCCAGTATAGCGCCCTTACTCCGTCCGACAATGAACACCATTACATCGATACCCGCCGCCACGGCTTCCTCAACGGCGTATTGAACGAGCGGCTTATCGACAATCGGCAGCATTTCCTTGGGACTGACCTTCGTTGCCGGCAAGAAGCGGGTGCCCAGGCCGGCAACGGGGAATACCGCCTTCCTGACGACCTGCTTTCTCTCCGTCACGCGACGTTCCCCAGGCCGGTGAGCCGCCGAGGCCGTCCCCCGGATGCCGAGTTGTACAGCAACCTGCTCCCTTTGCAAGGGTGTCAATTGTCCCAACTGGATGAGCAGCGCCTGGAATGCTTCTGTGTTCATCAAGCCCCCGCTAGATCTCTGAGGCTGGGGTGACCGGAAAGTGGGATAATGGGAAAGATGCCGTCTGGAACACTGTCTGGAAAACCTGTGCCCGCCTAGGCGCAACGCCTATGAAGCACCTCACGCTGCGGGCGGGGATTGTGTATCGCGATTCTAGTCCGCGAATAGCTCAGCATCATGGAGTGATACGCAAGCGGGGACGAAGATATCTTCCCACCCCACGTGAATGGGTTCCCAGAGCAGAGTGCGCGTCGCGGCCCTTGCCACCCGCACCGGCAGCCGCACCCACGGACCCCATGCGACTGCCGCAGCTGGAACGGGTTGGCATCGTCACATGTCACGCTTGACGTCTTTCGCCGTGTCGCTCACGGCTTCGCCGCCGCGTTGGATATCTTTGCCCGCTCCTTCAATCGTATTGCAGCCGATCAACCCAGCGATCGACACGAGTACCAACAGCGCTATGAGCTTTTTCATATCAGTTTCCTTCAGTTAAAGGTTGAATGAGGGACGCCGAGCACCGGGCCCAACGCCGGGCAACATCCGCGGTACCTATCGGTCACCGTTCGACCACGAGCTTCGCCCATCGACCCGGCCGCCGGCGCCATGGTCAAATCCCAAGCAGGCGGGCCGCGGTCGACCGCCAGGCCCAGGACTACATGCCATTTACACATTCTGATCGTCTTTGCTCAGAGTCGGCCCAAAAGGACCAGGATTAGTAAGACGACGACCACCAGCCCGATCACCCCGCTGGGTGCATAGCCCCAGGAACGGCTATGGGACCAGGTTGGCAGCGCTCCCACCAGGATCAGGATCAGGACGATGAGTAGGATTGTGCCGAGTGTCACGCTTTTTCTCCTGTTGCAATCAGTGTGTCAAATGCCTCCCGCAGCATGCCTGCCAGCCTCCATTCCGGCTAGAAATTCATCCAGCAGATCTTCAGTATTCATGGTCAATGCGTTCTTTTCTGAGCTTGGCTGCGATCAACCGCCGCGACACGTTAACGTTGCAAAAGCGGAATGAGACCGACGATGCCGACGACGATCAGATACACAGCCACGAAATAATTCAGGAATCTCGGTGCGAGCAAAATGAGTATGCCCGCCAAGAGGGCGAGCGCCGGTGCTACGAAGGCGTTGCTTAACTCGATGTTCACGGGGTGCCTCCTATGGGAGTGTGCAATCAAGGCGCCGCCCGTTGGTGAGCGGCATGGCCTTCCTGCGAGCTTCGTCAGTATCCCGAAAGGACACTAACGATCAGGAGTGGGCCTTCTCCCACTCCTTGACTTGCTGTTCGGCTTCCTCCTGCGCAATCCCGTACTTCGTCTGGACCAAGCCGAGGAGGGCGTCGCGTTTGCCGGCGACTTGAGTAAGCTCATCATCGGTCAGATCACCCCATTGCTCCTTTGCCTTGCCGATGAATTGCTTCCAGTTACCTTGCACTTGATTCCAGTTCATCTGTTTCACCTGTCACTTGTTGATTTGAATCCCTAGTCGCAGCATCTTATCGCCTCAACCACGCTGGGCGTGGCTGTCATCGATAGACGCTGCACCCGAGACCGCGGGATGTCTGTCGCGGCACCCGCAAGCGCCGCCTACAACACTTCCTCAAAGCCGAAGGGGCACATCGCCGTGTACATCATCGACACCCGTTGCGCCGGGACGCTTGCTCCCTTCCCTGCTTGAAAATATAAACCCCATCAGAAGCCGCGTATGGGCGCTACCGTACATAGCGCCACCCATTGTCAGGCTCGGCGGGCCCAGGCAGTGACGTCAGCCACGGGCTCAGCGTGGTTAGCGGCGGCCCGCCTGACGATTTCGACACAGGGCTCACGCTCACCTGGCACAGGGCTGCGCGGTTTGACGATGCCGGGGCGTTTCGACGCAGCGCGTCGGCTTGGCTGTGCTCGTAACGCACAGAGCTTTCGAGCGTTTCTGGAATAGATAAGGTACCGGTACTTTTCGGTCGCGCAGGAGACTGGACATCGTGAACGCCTTCAACTCCTCTACATGGTCTGCAGGGTGCACTGATACCCCAGCCCCAACCAGCGCGCTCAGGTCCTCCGTGCTCCTCGGAGGCCCATGTTGGTGCTGGTGCCCGAGACTCACCCCCTCGGCGCGGCCCCACGGCGACTGCCCGGGACGCGCCCCCCGTCGGCACCGCGGTGCCCGGTTATGGGGATCATGGGCGCATGAGTGAAGCAAGCCGCGCCGCAGGGAGACCGACCCGCATTCGCCCAAGACCGCTACAGCCCATTGCACTATATGGGCTTCCCCCTTCTAATCCGCCGTAACGCCGTCTTCTCTCATCTCCCAACTCCCTGAGCGGTCCAACTGCAAAACGCGATCATGATATTTGGTCAAAGTAATGCGGTGTCCGACGCTGATGAAACCGATCCGCGATTCCTTAAGAAGTTGGTACAACTTCGCTTGATTGTCTTCATCGAGCGCGCTGGTGGCCTCGTCCAGGAACGCAAACTTGGGGTTTCTCAAAAAGAGACGCGCGAACGCCACGCGCTGCTGCTCCCCAATTGAAAGCACGTTTATCCAGTCCATCACGCAATCCAGGTCGTTGTCCACGCGGTCCAGCACATCCGCAAGATTGACCTTGTCCGCGACAGCGAGGATTTGGTCGTCGCTCAGGGCCTCATCGGTATAGGGGTAGAGCAATTGATCCCGCAGGTTGCCGTCAATCATGTAGGGACGTTGGGGGAGGAACATGATGTCTCGCCATGGCGGCCGTTCGAGCGAGCCCAGGCCAATGGGCCACAGCCCGGCGATGGTGCGCAGAACGGAGCTCTTTCCGGTTCCGCTCGCGCCCATGATGAGAAGGCTCTGATTGCGGCGCAGCTCGAAGGACAGATCATTCACCAGGGTTTTCGATCCGTCCGGCGTGCGCACGGTCAACGCATCCAGGTTCACTGTGAGGCTGTCATCGTCGATTTCCTGGGTTCCCTCCAGTGCCGCGCGCTCCTCCTCCGCATCGAATTCATCCAGATTGTCGCACAGCCCGCCCAGGCGCTGCACTCCTGCCAGGTAGGCGCTCAATCGCTCGAACTGGGTGATGATCAGCGAGACGGCGGCCAGGACCTGGGCGAACGCCCCAGCCGACTGAGTGACGACGCCGAACTCCACTTCCCCGCGCATGAACAGCGGAGCGACGATCACGACCGGCAGGACGATGGCGACATAGTTGTAGCTATTGACGAAGAACGCCAGGTTTCGATTCCAGCCGATGATGCTGAGCATGTTCAGCACCGCCGCCCCCAGGCGCCCGACCAAGTCCCGGCGCTCGCGCGTCTCACCACGATAGAAGGCTATGGATTCCGCGTTGTCGCGCACACGTACCAGGCTGTAGCGAAAATCCGCCTCCTTCTGAAACTGGGAATAGTTCAGGCCAATGAGCCGTCGGCCGATCAGGATGCTAAGCCCGGTGCCGGCTAGCGCATAGACCAGAAGCACGCCGACCAAGGTGCCGGAGATGGCCCAAAGCACGCCGATGAATGCAACCACCGTCACCGCAGCGTTTAGTGCGATGAGAAGGAAGGAGAGCGAGCTGACGGTAAAGTTGCGCACATCCTCGCTGATACGCTGATCCGGGTTGTCGACGCTGGCGGAGGTGCGCAGTCGGTAGTAGGCCCGATTGTTGAAATACTGTTTGATCAGGTGCTGCGCCATCCACTCTCGCCAGAGGAGGGCTAGCCGCTCTTCCGTCCATCGGTAGTAAACGCCGAGCGGGACAGCGAGGACGAAGGTGCCGAGATACCACCACAGCGACTCCCAGTAAGCGGGTTCATCCTTCTGCGCGATGGCGGTCATGAAGTCCCTAGCCACATAGCTCATGAGCACCTGCACGCCCCCGACAGACAGGGCCAAGGAAAGTAGGACAGTGAGAAATAAAAGTGCTCGGTGTCGGCGCTCCGAAGTGAAGAAGGCCTTGGACATGATCCAGAGTTGCGCGACGAGTAAGCCGAAAGGCGCGTTCTTAGCGAATTTCTCGTCCGCTGATGAGGATGGGGTCATACGCGGTTTTTTTTGGGTATTTCCCGGGAAGGGAAGGGATGCCGGAGAATCGAAGTGGGACTTGCCGCCTATTGCCGCTGACCGAAGCTCCCTAGGCACGGACTTGTCAATTGTAGAAGGTGATTATCTTCATTTCTCACCTGCAACGCACCCTATTACACACATTTCATAGCCCATGAGCCGCCTTGGCGAATTTGATCCCGGCGGCGAAGCCCCTGACGCGCTGTAGGCCGAGTGAGATGGTCTGCATGCCGGGATCACCGTCGCCTTTGCGTCCCAGGAATCCGGCCAGCCGGGCGATCAGACGCAGCACCGCGTTGCGCCGCGGAGGCTGCTTGGCAGCGGCTTGTTGGCGAGGATGTAGGCCGCCTGCCCCTCTGCGGGTTCTAGGGGCAAGGCGGCATCGAGGTCGGGGAGGGTCCGCCCCAGGGGAATCAGCTGGGCGATGCGCCAGGCCACCACCGGGATCGGTGCCAGGGCGCGCTCGATGCGCTCCATGGCCGACAGTTGCAATGCCTCGACACGGCAGCCCTCCTTGATCCCAGGGCGCGTGCCGTCCGGCTTTGGGCTGGCGCGCCCACATCCAGGCGTCCAGCACCCCCAGCGGTTCGCGCACCCGCGTGACGGGGAAGGTCGGGTGCAGGCGCATCCCGCGTTGCGCCTCGGGGCTCAGAGGGCTGAGCCCCGCGATCGCCTGGCCGTTGAAGTTAAGCTTGGTGGTGTCCTGCAGACACAGCACCACCGGATGGCTCGCCATGCGCGCGGGTGCCCGGCTGACGACAGCGAAGCCGGTGTGCTTTGGTCAGCGTCTTCCTAGGTGGCGGACTTGAGCCGCCTGATCAGTCCCGCCAGCTCGCGGCGGGATCGCTGGACGGTCTCTTGCGCGGTCGCGAGGCCGTCGCGGGAGGCGTAGAACCCGCGCAGCGTCGTGTAGATCTCCTTTTTCAGGATATTGTGGCCGGGACCGTAGCCGAAGTTATGGATCGGTCGCAGGATGCGATAGTTGCCCGCATTGTGGACGACGGCGATGCGCCTGCCGTTCTGGTCGAAGAACTGACCCTGCTCGATCCGAACGGGCTCGGCCGAGGTGACGACAACGAAGTTGTAACGCCGTTCCAGTTCTTCAAAGCCTCGCCCATGCAGGAGATAATTGACGACGAGTTGGTCGGGACCGAAGTGTCTCTTGTCGCGGATCATCTCAAGGCATAGGTTGCAGAGCTCAAGCAACCGGCCCCGCGGGGCGATGACAAATCCGCCATTGATCATCCGGTTCTTTATGTAGCAGGCTGCGATCTGGCGCTTGTGCTCGGGACGGAAGCAGTTGTCCTTGATGAAGAAGGAGAAGATCGGCTTATAGTCCTCGCAAACGGCTCGATAGGTGTCGGGCCTTCGCTCGAAGAGCGATGCGATATCGTCCTGGAAGATGAGGTCACCACTGTCGCAGAGGCAGATCTGCTCGTAGGGCCTCTCGATCAACAGATCGCGGGTCTCTCGGTAGCGCAGGACGGTGACGTGGCCGTCGCGCTGGCCCATTCGCAGTAACACCCCATGGTGCTCGAGGTAAAAGCGCTGCGCGCGTGAGAGCCCGTAGTCGAGGACGACGATCTCGATCGCATCGAGGCGGACGTTCTCGCGTAGAGAGCGCAGCCAGTGGTCGATCAGAAAGTCTCCGTACTTGCGGTCGGAGGCAGTGACAACGGCAAAAGGCTTCATGCGGGGAGTTGGAGCGGATTCGCGGCTCCGTATCGGCACTATGGGATCGCCGTGAGGTACTGCAAGCGACGCGGCGAAGTTGGGGAACCAGGCCACGCGATCACCTCGGTACCGCCGCGTCCCAATCACTGCTGGTACGGGGCGCTCGACCAGCGGTTTCGGTTCTCTCTTTTGGGATCGGCCTTCCCCTTTCTCAATCGAGGCATGGAGGCTTGCCGAATGATGCTGGAAAGACCTCAGTAAGACTGAATCTACTCACGACCGGGTCGATCGCAAACGGGCGAGATCTCAGCGCCCGCGGCCTTCCAGAAAGTCCTGGAATTGGAAAAAAGCAGGGGGTCAGCCTGTGATACAGAACCTGACCCCCTGCCTTTCTCCGCCAGCGCTTCGCTACCGCGCTTGCTCCCGCATCATGACACGCACACTCCGCTTAGCAGGGCTTGACGGTGTTCGTTTGTCAGCAGAGCCTTGGCGCGATTCTGGAGGCCCTCATACTGGCGCACGTCAGGTGGGCTTTGAGGTTACTCAGAGCTCGGTGCAGACCGGGGAGCACCCGTCGTGCCAGGTGCCACCTGGGGGGCGGCCGTAGCGCCAGGTCCAGCCTGAGGACCGCCCATCATGCGCGGATCACCCTGGGGACCACCCATCATGCCTGGACCACCCTGAGGACCACCCATCATGCCTGGACCACCCTGAGGACCGCCCATCATGCGCGGATCGCCCTGGGGACCACCCATCAGGCCTGGACCACCCTGAGGACCGCCCATCCTGCCCGGACCACCCTGGGGACCACCCATCATGCCAGGACCACCCTGAGGACCGCCCATCATGCCCGGAGCGCCCTGGGGACCACCCATCATGCCTGGACCACCCTGAGGACCACCCATCATGCCTGGACCACCCTGGGGACCTCCCATCATGACCGGCCCACCCAGGCGACCGCCCATCATGCCAGGCCAACCCAGGCGACCGCCCATCATGACCGGCC
>JBGSUY010000077.1:0-5852 GCA_041753195.1 Chromatiaceae bacterium | reverse complement strand
CGGCGAGCACCTGCTGCCGGTGCTGATCCTGCTGGGGCTCGGGACCCGTTTCGCGGCCCTGGGTCTACTCCTCATGACGGCGGTGATCCAGCTCCTGGTCTACCCCGGGGCCTATCCCACCCATGGGGTCTGGGCGGCGGTCCTGCTCTACCTGATGGCCCGGGGCCCAGGGCGTGTCTCCCTGGACCACCTGATCGCCCGGCGCTGGGGGCGGTGAAGGCGGTTACCCCAGAAGGCCGTGCTCCGCCTGGGCCGCTCTGGGCCGGCGCCGCACCCTGACCCAGTTAATGGCGTCGTCCACATAGGTGAAGACCACCGGGATCACCAGCAGGGACAGGAAGGTGGAGGTGATGAGCCCGCCGATCACCACGATCGCCATGGGGGCGCGGAAGCTCGCGCGGGATTTACTGGCAGCGTCAGCAAAGCGCGTTGTACCGCCCCTCGGCAGGGCGACGTCGAGTGGCAGGTGAGGACGCAGAACGGACCTTCCGCCGAGTTATACGTGTCTCATGTGAGATTGCGGTTGAGCTACAGCGGGTAACCGTCAGAGATTTATGCTAAACTGCGGTCATGCGGGACTACCGACTCAACGAACACGAGCTCGCCGAGTTGCGTGCCGCTCACCGCGCGGCACGGGCGGTGCGCGAGGCGTACCGGATCAACGCGGTGATCCTGCTCGGTAACGGCCGGACAGCGGCCGATGTTGCCGATGCCCTGCTGATCGATCCGGACACGGTCCGCGACTATTTCAAGCGCTACAAGAAGACTGGGCTCGAGGGCTTGCTGCGGATGAGCTACGTCGGCAGCGAAGCGCTCCTCGATGCGGCGCAGTTAGCGGAACTGGACCTTCATCTCCACAGTCACCTGTACCTCACGGCCGAGGCGGTGGCGCGCCTTGTCGAGCAGCGCTGGGGCGTACGTTACACCCTGAGCGGGATGACGGCGGTACTCCACCGGCTGGGCTACGTCTACAAGAAGGCCAAGCTCGAGCCGGGCAAGCACCCGGAACCCGAGGTCCAAGAAGCCTTTGTCGAGAAGTACGAAAACATAAAGAAAAACAAGGGTGAGGATGACCTAATCTACTTCATGGATGCCACCCATCCGCAGCACAACCCGGTGATTGGATGCGGGTGGATCAAACGCGGCAAGGAGCACCCGATCCGGAGCAACACGGGCCGGCAACGCCTCAATATCAATGGTGCGATCAACATTGCGGACCTGAGTGCTGAGACCCGGTTTGATGCCACCATCGACGCCGTCTCGACCATCGCATTGTTCCAGCAGATTGAGCAGGCCAACCCGAATGCGCCCCGGATCATCATCTTTTGCGACAACGCTCGGTATTACCGTTCGAACGCGGTGACGGACTACTTGCGAACCTCGCGAATCGAACTAGAGTTTCTACCGCCGTACGCCCCGAATCTCAACCTCATTGAGCGGTTCTGGAAGTTTTTCAAGCGTCAAGTGCTCTACAACCACTATTACGACACATTCGAAAAATACCAAGAGGCTTGCAAGAAATTCTTTGCTGAGCTTGACTCGTACGCCCCGCGGCTACGGACGCTTCTCACTGAGAATTTCCAGATTATCGGGAATAAAAAGCCGAAAACCGCTATCGCTTAGGTATATCTCCCGTGGGACTCTGATCGCCGAACCTCACTCACCAACGCTTCGGAGGGATTGTCCGAGGTCAAGTGGAAAGCGTGCCTCGCTATGTAAGTGAGTTGCGTAAACTGTCACCGGGCGCGCGAGTGACTCTCGACTATGCCGGCACCGAGATCCTCAACACCTGACGTCACGGCGCGCTGCAGCAGGTAAACTTATTCGTTGAGGTGCGCCCCCAACCCAATGCCGTCAACTTAAGCCGTCCACTTGTAAGCCGGGTGGAAGCCCGGTTTGAGCTTGCCGGGATTGCGGCGCGGGAAGCTGCGATCGGGGCGGACGGCCTCCACGGCGCTCGAGAGGCTCTGCGTGAGCAGGTCCAGTAGGGCGCGGCGTTCATCGGGATCGGCGAAGAGCAGACGGACGAGATTATTCTTCATGGCCGAGAGCGCACTGCAAGCACGCACCTGGTAAGCGCGCTTGCGCTGGGCGTAGCGGCGATCGGCAACGAGTTGGGCAACGTTGCGGACCATGGCGGCCCAACTTGAGTGCTGCCGGTGAGTGATTTCAGGACCGCAACGCTAACACAAAGCCATTCCCAGAGGGCTCAGGCATTGCCTGACATCCAGTCACCATGGGCATCTGATACCCTGCTTAACTGCCCACGGCGTGTTCGCGGGCTGGCCAATCCCTCATCCCCCTTGAATATAAGGAGATGCCTCATGCCCGCCTGGTCGCTCATCGCCTGGCTCGTCATCGGCGCTGTCGCCGGACTCCTCGCCCGTAAGCTCGTCGGTGGTACCCCGCCATACGGCACCGTCGGGGACATCATCCTGGGCATCGCCGGCGGGGTGGTGGGCGGCTTCCTGCTCGCCGCCAGTGGGGTTCCAGGCACGGTCGGCGGCCTCATTGGCACCTTGCTTACGGCGGTGATCGGGGCCGTTTTGCTGATCTGGCTCTCCAACCGCATCAAGATCAAGTCAAGCTGAACTGATGCCGGAGATCGCTATGGCCGAACATGACGACAAGGGGTTCTTCGACCGCTTAGGCGAGATCCTTAACACACCCTTGCCGGGGACCAAGACCGCCGCAGCCCCACCGACCGAGTCAACCGAGACTGGCGACGAGGGGTTGCTGGAGCGGATTCGCGACATTCTGAGCACCCCGCTGCCCGGGACCACGGTGCCGGGTACGGCCACCCCGGGCGGTGCACAAGCAGCCGAGGTGCAGGCCCAACCTCCCGCGCAAAATGAGCAGCCGGGCGCCGCGGGCCCTCCCCAGGATCTCTCTTCGCCTCGGCCGGAGATACGGCAGCCCGCTGAACAGATGGCCCCAGCCGCGCCGGACCTGAGCGAGGCCGCGCTGAACGAGGACTGGTGGCGTCGGGACTGGGAGGACTTCAAGGCCCACCAGGCAGAGGAGAACCGGGGCTTCGATATGAAGCAGGAGCAGGACCGGGCCAATTTCGCCGCCTTCCAGGACCAGGAGAAGCGGCGCTTTGCCGCCCACCAGCAACAGGAGGGGGACATGTTCCGCCAACATCAGCAAAGGAAGCTCAATGCCTGGCGCCAGCATCAGGAGGCCCTGAAGTCCGGCCGTTTGGCGCCGCCTCCACCCTTCATGGCCCCCCCCGGGCGCACCTTTCCCTCCCGGTAGCATGCCTCCCGGGATGCCCCCCGGCATGCCGATGCCCGGTCCGATGGGTGGACCCGGAATGCCTCCGCCGCCATGGATGCGTCTTCCACCGCGGCGGCCGCGCTGACACCCGCGGCATGATCGAGTCGCTTAAGGCGGCGGAAGGGATTCGTTAGGCTTCCACTACCAGGCGCAGGCTTCCGTTAGGGCTCGCAGCGGTCAGTCAGCATCCGACACCGACCTGACCCAGTGGCCGCCGCCCACGCGCCTGGGGATCCTTAGCGGATAACTCGCTGGGAGCCAGCGGCGCTGGGTTTCCAACGGCGCCGGCAGAAGAATCGCCTCCGTCATCGCCTCCGACCGGATTGAATCCGTGACGCGGGCCGGAAGGGGCAGTACCCTTCGGCATCGGCATAGAATGTGCCTTCTCGCCTGCTGTGGAAGCAATGTTTGGTTGTTCCTAGGCAAAGAAGAGGGTCCGATGCACCCGCTAGCCCTACCTGAAGACGATCCCGTCCTTTCCATCATCGGTCTCTGTCACACGTTGGACAGCCTCGCCGCCGATGTCTATGGGACGATTGCCGCCTCCTGCGAGGACGATGGCCTGCGGACCTTTTGGCACGAGATGGCGGATGAGGAGACGGCGCATGCCCGCTTGTGGGAGCGGATCTACCGCACCGGGAAAACGCAGCGGCTGCCGCCGATCTTCGACGACCCGCAAGCGGTGAAGGACAGCCTGCGGCGTGTGATGGAGCGGGTCCGCGCGACTTATGACCAGTGGGGCTCGGGTACGGCGGTCTCGCACCCCTTCGCGCTCGCCTGTCGGCTTGAGTTGTCCATGCTCCACCCCGCCTTTGCCACCCTGTTCTACTTTGCCCGGGTGACGCTCGATACGGATTTCTACACGCCGTACGAGACGCACCTCAATCGCTTCATTGAAGCACTCAACACCCACAGCCGGGCGACGCCGGAGCTTGAGCTCTTGGGCGAGACCATGCAGCGCCTGTGGAGGGACAATCGGGTTCTCACGCACTGCGCCACGCATGACGAGTTGACAGGACTGCTGAACCGCCGGGGCTTCTGGCTCCTGGCGCGCCAGCTCGCCTTCTTTTCCCAGCGCAACGGCACCAACATCGGCGTCCTGATGCTCGACATCGATGATTTCCGGCTCGTCAATGAGCGTCACGGTCATCCGGTGGGTGATCGGGTGCTGAAGAAGGTCGCCGCGACGTTGCAAGGGCGGTTACGCCGCTCCGACATCCTGGGACGTTACGGCGGCGAGGAGTTCGTCGCTTTCTTCCCCGCGATCCACGCAGCGGGCCTGTCGACGGTGGCGGAAGAACTTCGCTCGGGCGTTGAGCAGGTCGAGACCGACGGCATCCGCGTCACGGTCAGTATCGGAGCCGCGCAGCAGGTCATCCGAATGGACCCCGAAGCGGAGCTGACTGCGCTCATCGCCCGGGCGGATGCCCTACTGTACGCCGCGAAACATGCCGGCAAAAACCAGTTCCGGGTCGAAGCGGTGGCCGGTTAACCCAAGCCGCTCCGACGCGCTCACAGCGAGTGGCATGCCTGCGACGGGCGTCGAAGCGGCGCAGAGCAGCGTTTGTTGGAAGCAATCTCGGCAATCCGCAAAGCGCGTTAACAGCCGACACGCGACAGGTTCGTGTTGAGCGGCAGCTCTGCGCGTGTTCCGGCCGCCGCTGAGCCGAACGGCCGGCGGCGGCTTCTGTTAAGGGTTATCAGACGCCTACCGCCGCCGGCGATAGCCGGCTAGCCCCGTCGTTGTCCACCCCGCGTGCCACCCCCCACCGTCGCCCCGCGGCGGCAGGCATCTGATAACCCTTAACAAGAGTCGTCATGGCTGATCCGATACTCCGCAAGAACTAATTCGAAGTCTTTTGCGGCTATCGACTTTGCATAAGCCGCAGAAAACTCGTGCAGGGACACCGCCCGCGGCGACGAGATCGCGGTTGCCACGAGGTCTTCAAAGGCTGTACTGGAGGGAGCCACCAACCAGAAGATGTGCGAACAGAGCGAGTTTCGGCTACGTGCGCGGCTTGTAGTCGAACTTCTGGCCGCCGAGGGTCGCCGCGCCCATCAGCCCGCCCTTGGCGACGGTGAACGTCGCCATGCCCTTGTAATAGCCGCCCACGGTCGTAGCGTCTTTCCTGCCGCCGCTCGCTCCGGCCGACGAACCGGTCGTAGTCGCCGCAGCGCTGGCCCCGGCAGTGATGGCAACCGCGTTGGCCTCTGCACTGAATTCGAAGTTGCCCCGCGTGAATTCATTGAAGGCTCGCTGGTCTTCAAAGAAGATGATCTGACTGTAGGCTTGACCGCCAAGCTGATAGCCTAGGGTGACCTGTATTACCGACGTATCGCCTACGTACCCTTCTTGCTGGTAGACGCGACCCTTGCCATATGCGCCGCCGACTACAAAGCCCCCTTTACCGATCGTCGGAAACACGGCGTAACCATAGGCGCTCTGGAAGAACGAGCCACTTGCTCCGGCGTTTCTGAAGATGCTGATCGTGTCGTCATATTCATCTGCAGAGACCGAGGAAACGGGCAGTGCTATCAGGAGAACTGCGAGAATGGATATCAGTGGCTTGAGC
>JBGSUY010000076.1:0-10527 GCA_041753195.1 Chromatiaceae bacterium | reverse complement strand
AGGGCTGGGCCCCCGCCGACAGTACCCAGGCCCTGCGGGACTTCGCGGACGCCCGGGGCCTGGCCCTGCTGGCCGAGGAGCCGAGGCCGGAGGACCAGCCGCCGACCCTGCTGCGCAGCCCCGCCAGGGTAACCGGGGCGGCGGATCTCACCAGCTTCTACACCAGCCCCGGCTACCGGAGCTGGGACCCGAGCCTGGTGGTCTTCGGCTCCTTTGCCCTCTTCTTCGCCATGATCCTCGCCGATGCGGGCTATGCCGCCCTGATCGGCGGGGTCACCGCCCTCTATTGGAGGCGTCTGGGTCGAACCGAGGGGGGGCAGCGCCTGCGCACCATCCTGGCGGTGCTCGCCGGTACGGCCTTCGCCTATGGGGTCCTGGCCGGCTCCTATTTCGGGATGGCGCCACCCCCGGGCAGCCTGCCGGCCAGGCTCGACGTCATCGACATCACCGACTTCAAGACCATGATGTTCGTCTCGGTGGCGGTCGGTGCCCTGCATCTGACTATCGCCCACGGCGCCGTCGCCTGGCTCGCCCGCAGCCTCAAGGGTGCGCTGGCGCCCCTGGGCTGGATCGCCGCCATCTGGGGGGGCATGACACTCTGGGTGGGGGGTGACGGGTGGCGGGACTGGGGGACCTGGTTCGTCGCCGGCGGTCTCATGGCCGTCTTCCTGGGCTCCGCCCTGGCTGCACCGGGTGTCGGCTGGCCGCGGCGCTTGCTCTCCGGGCTCCAGGGGCTCACGGGCGTCACCCGCCAGTTCGGCGACCTCCTGAGCTATCTGCGGCTCTTCGCCCTGGGGCTTGCCAGCGCCTCCCTGGCCGGCACCTTCAACGGGCTCGCCGCCGACATCCGGGCCTCAACCCCCGGCATCGGGCTGCTGCTCGGGATGCTGGTCCTGCTCTTCGGCCATGGGGTCACCTTCCTGCTCGGCATCATGAGCGGGGTGGTCCATGGGTTGCGGCTCAACTACATCGAGTTCTTCGGCTGGGGTCTGACCGAAGAGGGTTACCCGTTTCGATCTTTCGCGAAGAAGGAGGTATCCACGTGAATGAGCTCGTCGTCGCACTCGGCTGGTTCGGCGTCTTTGCGCCGATGGCGCTCGGTGCCTTGGGCAGCGCCATCGGGGTCGCCATCGCCGGTCAGGCGGCGATCGGTGCCATGTTGGAGACCGACAGCGGCTACGGCCGTTTCGTCGGCGTCTCGGCGATCCCGTCGTCCAACGTGATCTACGGCATCGTCGTCATGTTCTCGCTCCAGCAGCCCATCACACCCGATGTGGCTGGGGCCCTGTTCGGCATCGGCTTTCTGACCGGGATCGCGCTGCTCTACAGCGGGATCTGGCAGGGGCGGGCCTGCGCCAGCGCCATCGCCGCCTCCAAGAACAAGCCTGAGATCTTCGGCCTGTCCCTAGCCCCGGCGGCCATCGTCGAGGGCTTCGCCGTCTTCGCCTTTGTGTTCGCGCTGGTGCTCGCCGGGGGCATCAATGGCTGAGCATCCGAGCGCACAGGCGACCGCCTCCGGACTCGAGTCCCTGATTGCTCGCCTGCGGGACGAAGGCGTCACCGCCGGTCATGCGGAGGCCCAGCGCCTGGTGGCCGATGCCCAGGCCCGTGCCCACCGAATCCTGGAGAAGGCCGAGGCCGAGTCCAAGTCCATGGTCGACTCCGCCCGCCGGGAGTCCGAGGCCCTGCGCAGGGCGGGCGAGGAGGCCCTGCGGGTGGCGGCGCGGGATGCGGTGCTGGACCTGAAGGATCAGCTCGAGCGGCGCTTCGCCGCGGACGTGGGCAAGACCGTCTCGGACGCCCTGCGCAACCCGGAGCTGCTCCAGCGCATGATCCTGGAGGTGGTGGGGCGCGCCCGCACCGAGGGTGGCGTGGACCGCGCCAGCCAGGTCGAGGTCCTGCTGCCCCGGGAGGCGGTGGGACTCGATGAGCTCCGCCGCAGACCTGAGGATCTGCGGGAGGGGACTCTCGCCCACTTCGTGGCGGCTATTGCCGGCGACATGCTGCGCGAGGGGGTGACCTTCCTGCGCGCCGAGGACGAGGCGGGGGGCATCCGGCTCAAGCTGACGGACCGGGCGGTGAGCCTGGACCTCTCCGATCAGGCGGTCGCCCAGGCCATCCTGATGCACCTGCAGCCGCGCTTCCGGGCCCTGCTGGAGGGCGTCGTCCGATGATGGGGGAGGCCCCTCCCTATGTGATGCTGATGGCGAGCCTGCCGGCCCTGGGCCCTTTGCTCTCGGAGAAGGCCGCGCCGATCAGCGAGGCCCGTCTGGAGCGGCGGCTGCGGGAGCTCTCCCCCGAGGACCATGCGGAGCTGGAGGACCTGCGCTCGCTGGCCTCCTGGATGCGGCTCGACATCGCCGAGGGCGATGCCGCCTTTCTTGCGCGTGCCCGGTCGGTGATCGACGGGGTGCGAAGCGAGGCGATCCGCGCCGTGGCCCGGGATCGCCTCGAGATCCGCACCCTGCTCGCGGCCCTGCGCCGCCGCCACTCCGGGGAGGATGCACCGGCTGCCGGAATCCTCTGGGGCTACGGCCGTTTCGTCGAGACCATCCGAGCCAACTGGGGCGCCCCGGACTTCGGTGTGGGACGCGCCTTCCCCTGGATCGGGGCGGCGAAAGAAAGGTTGGAGTCGGGCGACCGGGCCGGCCTGGAGCGGATCGTGCTGGAGGCTGCCTGGGCCGCGGGCGAGCGCCACTTGGCGCTGCACGAGTTCGACTTCGAGGCGGTGGTCTACTACGTGCTCCGCTGGTCCCTGGTGGACCGCTGGTCGCGCTACGACACCGAGGCCGCCGCCGTCCGCTTCGCCGAGCTGCTCGACGCGGCACTGGCCGATTCACCCCTCGCCGATACCCCAGCTATCCGGGATGCCGCATGACCGAGAACCTCTCCCCAAAGCCTGGCCCCCGGGAGACGAACTCCCCGGAGACACACCCGCCGGAGATCGGGGCCCAGATCTCCGCCGTCCAGGAGGACATCGTTCGCCTGCGCCTGACCGATACCGTCAAGGGGCGCCTGGTGAAGAACGAGGTGGTCTACATCCGCCCCGCCCGCTCCCCCGCTGAGCGGCTCAAGGCCGAGGTGCTGCGGGTGCTGGGCGACTCGGCGGACGCCCAGGTCTTCGAGAGCACCGGCGGCGTGGGGCTCGGGGACGGGGTGGAGCAGACCGGGCGGATGCTCTCGGTGCGGCTTGGCCCCGGACTGCTCGGGCAGGTCTACGACGGGCTCCAGAACCCCTTGGAGGCCTTGGCCGTTGGACACGGTACCTTCCTGCCCCGGGGTGTGGCGGCCCCGGGTCTGGACCCTGGCACCAAGTGGTCCTTCACCGCCACCCGGCGCATCGGCGACAGCGTGCGGGCCGGGGATGCCATCGGCACTGTCCCGGAGGGACCCATCACCCACAAGGTGATGGTCCCCTTCGATCTGGACGAGTCCTTCGAGGTCTCCTGGATCCGCGACGGGACCGTCACGGTCGATGAGCCGGTGGCCCGCATCCGGACCGCGAGCGGCGCCGAGCGGTCCCTGACCCTGGCCCAGGAGTGGCCGGTGCGCGAGCCCCTGCCCAGGCGGCTCCTGGCCCGGGGCTACTCCACCCGGCTCTTCCCCTCGCAGCCCATGGTGACCACCCAGCGGATCATCGACGCCTTCTTTCCCATCGTCCAGGGGGGCGCCGCCTGCATCCCTGGCCCCTTCGGTGCGGGCAAGACGGTGCTGCTGAACCTCATCGCCCGCCACTCGGACGTGGACGTGGTGATCCTGGTGGCCTGCGGCGAGCGGGCGGGTGAGGTGGTGGAGACCATCACCGAGTTCCCCCGCCTCAAGGACCCCAAGACCGGCGGGTCCCTGATGGACCGCACCATCATCGTCTGCAATACCTCCTCCATGCCGGTGGCCTCCCGGGAGGCGTCCATCTACACAGGGATCGCCCTCGGCGAGTATTACCGCCAGATGGGCCTGCGGACCCTCATGATCGCCGACTCCACCTCCCGCTGGGCCCAGGCCATGCGGGAGACCTCCGGCCGCCTGGAGGAGATCCCCGGCGAGGAGGCCTTCCCGGCCTATCTGGACAGCGCCATCAAGGGGGTCTACGAGCGCGCGGGCGTCATCCAGACCAACGACGGCTCCCTGGGGGCCCTGACGATCATCGGGTCCGTGTCCCCCGCGGGGGGCAACTTTGAGGAGCCCGTCACCCAGTCCACCCTGGCGGCGGTCAAGTGCTTCCTCGGGCTCTCCTACGACCGGGCCTACAAGCGCTTCTACCCGGCCATCGATCCGCTGCTCTCCTGGTCCCGCTACCGCCAGCAGCTCAAGCCCTGGGCGGCGGAGCACCTGGGGGCGGACTGGACCGAGCGGGTGGATGAGCTCAGCGCCTTGCTCGCACGAGGCGACGAGATCGCCCGCATGGAGCAGGTGACCGGCGAAGAGGGCATCAGCGTGGAGGACTATGTGGTCATGGAGGCCGCCCGCTTCGTGGACCTGGTCTTCCTGCAGCAGGACGCCTTCGACGCGATCGACGCCTCCATGCCCCTGGAGCGCCAGAAGGCCCTGTTGGACCGGGTCTACCACGTGGCCAAGCGCGACTATGCCTTCGAAGACAAGGCCGCGGTGCGCCAGCACTTCACCCGGATGACCAGCCTGTTTAAGAACCTCAACTACGCGGCCCCGGGCTCGGGCGAGGCGGCGGACCTGGTGGAGCAGATCGCGGAGGCGGACGACGCGGCGCCGGTGGCCACAGGGCGCTCTGACCAGTAGGGCCAGGGCGGGCGGTGCATTTCAGTCCGCGAATGAATGCGAGTGAACGCGAATAGGGAGGCACGCTGCAGGACGCGGCCTCGTCAGCAGACCTGGTTTTGCATTGATCCAACGGGATGATTCCCGTCTTTCGCGTTCTACGCTTCTTCGCGGACCAATGGCGGATTCGACAGTGGACCACAGCCCGGAGACCCAAGACCCATGACTTATTGTGTCGGACTCTGCCTGGATCAGGGGCTGGTGATGGCATCGGATTCTCGCACCAACGCGGGGGTCGATTACATCTCCTCCTACAGCAAGCTCCATCTCTTCCAGCCGTCCCCGGATCGCCACTTCATCCTGCTCGCGGCCGGAAACCTGGCGACCACCCAGGAGGTGCTGGCCCGCATCCGCCGGGACCTGGATCGGGCCCAGGGCGCCGATGCGGGCGGGGGCGAGCCGGCCCCGGCGCAGACCCTTTTGAACGTCGGCTACCTGTTCGAGGCCGCGACCTATGTGGGCCAGGTGTCGCTCGCGGTGCAGAACGAGCACGGCCCGGCGCTGCGCCAGGTGGGGGCCGGCGTGGAGGCGACCTTCATCCTGGGGGGTCAGATCGCCGGCCAGCCCCCGGGGCTCTACCTGATCTATCCGCAGGGGAACTGGATCACCGCGACCCCGGAGACCCCCTATCTGCAGATCGGCGAGAGCAAGTACGGCAAGCCAGCCCTGGATCATATCGTCCACCCCGGTCTGTCCCTGGACGACGGGGCCCGGGTCTGCCTGGTCTCCCTAGTGGGCACCGCGCGCTCCAACCTGACGGTGGGCCCCCCCTACGAGGTGGCGCTTTGCCCCAGGGACCTGCTGGCGCCCTCGCAGCGGCTCAAGCTCGAGGCCGACTCCGATGAGCTGCGCGCCCTAACCCGGGACTGGGGCGAGCGCTTCCGAGAGGCCTTCCACGGCCTGCCGCGCTTTCCCTGGGAGGCGCCAGCTCCCGATCCCAACGTACAGCCCCACCCTCCAACGCAGGTGCTGGCTTGACCCTGCTCATCGCGCCCATGCGAAGGGCGGCCGTGACACCCTCCCCCGGGCAGGGGAAGGGCTGGGGTGGGGGTCGAAGGCCCATGCCCTGGCTCTGGCGCCGGGGGGCCTGACGGGCTCGACCCCCCTCCTGGCCTCCCCTCTGCCCGGGGGGAGGAACGGCTTTGTGGAGCCGACGGGGCCGGTTGCTTCCTCCCCCGGAGGGGGGGGTGGGGGTCGAAGGCCGCGGTGGGGGCCGAGGGTCGGCGGGGTCGCGGCCTTGGGGGTTCGCCCCTCACCCCACCCCCCCCTCCGGGGCGAGGAGCTTTTTGATTTGCGTTGATTTGCGGACAAATTTTTTTATTCAGCCTCGTCATGTTGACCACCGCTCCCTGCATTTCCACCGGCCAGCTTCCTGACCCTGCCTTGGTCCGGGATCTGGTCTCCCAGGCCCATGCCCGTTTCCGCTCGGTGGATGAGGGCGAGAACGCGGACTACATCCCGGCCCTGGCCGAGGTCCCGCGCCACCTCTTCGGCATCTGCGTGGCCGGGACCCGGGGCGAGGTCTTCGAGGTGGGCGATAGCGACCACCCATTCACCCTCCAGAGCGTCTCCAAGCCCTTCATGTTCGCGCTGGTGTGCCAAGCGATCGGCGAGGAGGGGGCGCGGGAGAAGCTCGGGGTCAACAGCACGGGCCTGCCCTTCAACTCGGTGATCGCGGTGGAGCGTACCGCCGATGGGCTGACCAATCCGATGGTCAACGCGGGTGCCATCGCCACCACCAGCCTGGCGGCGGGAGACACCGCCGCGGCCAAGTGGCGGTTCATCCGGGACGGATTCTCCCGCTTCGCGGGCCGCCGGTTGGACCTGGATGAGGAGGTGTACCGCTCCGAGGCCGCCACCAATCAGGCCAATCTGGACGTGGCGGCCCTGCTCGCGGGCTATCAGCGGATCTACTTCGACCCTGTCGAGGCCACCGACGTCTACACCAGGCAATGCGCGCTGCGCGTGACTGCCCGGGACCTGGCGGTGATGGCCGCGACCCTGGCCAACGGGGGCGTCAACCCCTTGACCGGCGAGCCGGTCATCGACGCCATCCACTGCCAGCACGTCCTGGCCGTCATGGTGACCGCCGGGCTCTACGAGAATTCAGGTGACTGGCTCTACGAAACGGGCCTGCCGGGGAAGAGCGGGGTGAGCGGGGCCCTGATCACCGTGGCGCCGGGCAAGGGAGCCCTGGCTACCTTTTCGCCACCGCTGGATGGGGCCGGGAACAGCGTGCGCGGTCAGCTCGCCGCGCGCCTCCTGTCCGCCGAGCTGGGGCTCAACCTCTTCGCGTCCCGCCCGGCCCCCAGGGGTCTGGAATGAGGTGCGCCGCACTCGGACCCTTGATCTGGCGCGGAGCGACCCGTGTCCGCTGAGGGCCTGCTGGGCATCCTGGAGCGGTCGCCCTGGGTCTGGGCCGCCGATGGCCTCGGTCTCGCCCTGCTCATCGGCTACCAGCTCTACCTCGCCCGGGTCTCCAGGCGGCAGCCGGAGCGCACCTACCGGGGCCGCTCCAACCGGCTGCGCCGCGCCTGGGTCGAGACGGTTCGGGAGAGCCGCAGCGACATCCTCGCGATCCAGACCCTGCGCAACTGGGTGATGTCCGCGACCCTCTTCGCGTCCACGGCCATGCTGATCGGGCTCGGCATCGTCCGGCTGGCCCTGGAGGGCCCTGACCTGACCGGGCTCTCCCAGTCCCTCAGCCTGGCGCCCACCGGGGCGGCCCTGGTGCGCATCAAGCTGCTCCTGCTCGCGGCCTTCTTCTTCAGCGCCTTCCTGCATTTCGCCCTGGCCCTGCGCTACTACAACCACACGGGCTTTCTGATCAACCTGCCCGCCGAGCACTTCGGGGGCCGGCCCCTCGATCCCATCGCCGACACCCTCAACCGGGCGGGTGGTCACTACAATCAGGGGACCCGGATCTTCCTCCTCGCCGCGCCCTTCGTGCTCTGGTTAATCGGACCGGACTGGTTCCTGGGCGGGGTCTTGGTCGCGATCCTCCTCCTGTACCGGTTTGATTTCCGCACCGATGAGTGAGTCCTAAGGCGATTGCATGATTTGAAAGAAATCGCCTAGGAGGGCAGGGGCGGACAGGCGAGCTAGCGTAGTACCTCGTAGCGGGTGGACCGCACCCCCTCCAGCAGCCGGTCCACGTCGTCCCCGGCGACCCCCAGGATCTGCAAGGCCTCGGCGCCGAGTCGCAGGCTGCTCTCCAGAATCTCCGGAAAGGCGCGGGTGGCCCCAGCGGCCAGCAGGTGACCCACGCTCTCCAGGTCCTTGCCGCGGGCGATCACGGGCAGTTCCGGGTAGGCGTTCCGCAGGTGGGTCATGGCCCGCAGCGCGGTGCGGGGGTGGTCCACGGCCAGCACCACCAGGGCTGACTGCTCCATCTGGACCGCCTCCAAAAGGTGCGGGTCCGAGATGTCCCCGAAGAACACCGGCAGACCGTCCGCGCGGCCCTGCTCGACCCGCCCGGGGTCCTTGTCGACGATCAAGACGGGGACCCCGCTCTGGTGCAGCAGGACCGCCACGCTGTGTCCGACCCGTCCGTAGCCTGCGATCACCACCTGGCCGCGGCTCGGGGTGGCCCCTGCAACTGGGAGCCCCGCCGCGACGATCGGGGTGGCTGCCTCCTCGAACTCGAATCGGGCCGCCAGCACGTTGCCAATCTTGATCAGCAGCGGCGTCAAGAGCATGGAGGTGGAGATCACGGCGACGCCGAGCGCGAACAGGTCGTCGGAAATCAGGTCCACTGCCTTGGCGGTGCCGAACAGGACGAACCCAAACTCTCCCGCCTGGGCCAGTAGGAACGCGACCCGAATGGCCGTGGCCACCCCCAGCCGGAAGAAGAGCCCGAGCCCCAGTAGCACTAGGATCTTGATCAGCACGATCAGGATGACCTGGGCCGCGATCCGTAGGGGGTGTTCGGCGATCGCGGCGAAGTCGATGGACATGCCCACGGCGACGAAGAACAGGCTCATGAGCAGGCCCTTGTAGGGCTCCACCTGGGCCTGGATCTGATAGTGATAGCGGGATCCGGAGAGCAGCATGCCCATCAGGAAGGCCCCCAGGGCCATGGAGAGTCCGGCACTCTCCATGGCCCAGACGGCGACAAAGACCGCTAGCATGACGGCGAGCAGGAACCCCTCGCGGTTGCGCTCCCGGGTCAGCCGATCAAGGACGGGGGGGACCACATAGCGCCCGAAGGTGAGCACCATGGCGATCATGGCGGCGACGGTGGCGACCTGCTGCCACAAGGGCACGTCAGAGGACAGGGCGCCCCGCTCCGAGAGGATGGGCACCAGGGCCAGCAGCGGTACCACCGCCAGATCCTGGAGCAGCAGCACCGCGAACGCGGCCATGCCATGGGGACTCGCGGTCTCGCCCCGGGCATGGAGCACCTGCATCACGAAGGCGGTGGAGGAGAGCGCCAGCGTGAGGCCCACGATCAGGGCCGACTGCCAGGTGGGTAGGTAGAGGACCTCGAAGGCGGCGATGACCGCCCCCGTGAGCAGCACCTGGAGCAGCCCGAGCCCGAACACCTCTCGGCGCATGGACCACAGGCGCGCCGGGCGCATCTCGGTGCCGATCAAGAACAGCAGCAGCACCACCCCCAGCTCAGTGAACTGGCGCACCGCCTCCACGTCCTTGGTGAGGACGGGGCCGGGGGAGAAGGGCCCCACGGCGACCCCCGCCACCAGGAGCCCCAGGATGGACCCGAGCCCAATCCGGTTGAAGAGCCCCACCGCGACCGTGGCGGCCAGCAGCAACCAGACCGTGGAGAAGAGAAACTGCGTGTCGAGGTGCATGGGCGGCGATCGGGGCAGGTCCGGTTGCGGTCGGGATCCAGGGACTGGTCGGCCCCGGGCGGGGGGCACTCGACGCGACCCCCTTCCATCTTACGGAGGCGCAGCGCCGAGCGCCAAACGGTTGTGGCTGGGAAGACGCTGGGAACAGATTGGGAACACACCGGGAAGACGCCAGGGAGACATACCGGTCAGCGTCTGTTCTTGTTTTGGCGCGAGCTACGTCGTTAGCCGGTCTGGGAATCCTCGCGACTCGAAACCCGCAACTGTCCGGTATAACCGACCCGGGTGAACCTCGGCGGCCGCTGAGCGGGTCCACCGCCGCGTTCAGCTGCCGTTCAGTCGGGATCCGGAGACTGATGCTCGTGAAAAGAAGGAACCGGTGTCCGGTGATCCAGGCCTTGGCCCTTGGGTCCGACCGACGCCGAACGTGATCGAAATCGGAGTAACGAGAGTGGGAGCAAGACGATGCGTCGCACCGCGGCGATGGTGGCTGTGGCACCGGTCCTTGGCGGCCTGCTGCTCCTCGGCGGCTGCGTGACCCTGGAGTCCGACGGCTATTGGGCCTCGAGCTACCCGGTCTATTCGCGGCACGTCGACGTCTACGAGGACCGCTGGCGCAACCCCGACGGACTGATCGTCGTCTACGATCCGGGGCCCAGGTTGTACTCCGTGGTCAGCTCGCCCGGCCTCTACTGGCACGATGGGCATTACTATCGCAGGCACCGGGGCCATTGGGAGCACAGTCGTTACCACCGGGGGCCCTGGGCCATCCATCGGCACGAGCCGCCGCCAGTCAGGATCCGCCATGAGCACCCACCGGGCCGTCCTGTGCCGGGGCCGATTGCCGTGCCCGACCGCCGACACGACCGGGGGCCCGTCTATCGTGCCCCCTACCGGGAGCCATTCGGTCGCCCGCCCCCAGACC
>JBGSUY010000075.1:0-4639 GCA_041753195.1 Chromatiaceae bacterium | reverse complement strand
GGTCCATGCGCAGGCGGCGCAGCTCCGCGCCGAGCTGAAGCCCGAATAGCCGGCGCAGACCATGGCGCATGGCCGGCGCCGCTGCCTCCGGCGAGTCCAGGATCCGGATCGCCACCGAATCGCCCTGATCCACCAAGGCCGGGTAGCCCCGGACCCGGATCCCGGCCCGGGTCAGGTCCACCTGCTCGGGCAGGTCGCCGAAGTCCCAGCGGGTGATCCCCTCCCGCTCCAGGTCCCTCGCCGGGATGCGGGCGAAGCTCGCCCGCCCCGCCCCGCCGTGCTCACGCCTGAGCCGCGCCGGGTCGTCCCCCAGCGCCACAGGCAGCCCCTCATCGTCTACCAGCCGCATCTTCATGCGCAGGTGCGGCGGGATTGAGTCCGGGTCCCAGGCATCCTCGGGGACCTGAATGCCGGTCAGGGACTTGATCGCCTCCCCCAGGGCCTGGACCAGGGGCCGGTCCGAGGGGGTCAAGGCCGCGGCCAGACGCGCCGCCGTGTCCGGGATCGGGACCAGTGACTTGCGGATGGGCTTGGGCAAGCCCCGCAGCAGGGCGGTGATGCACTCGGTCAGCAGCCCCGGCACCAGCCACTCCAGGCGCTCGGGAGAGACCTGGTTGATGAGCGGGAGGGGCACCACCAGGGTGATCCCGTCCGCCGCCTGACCGGGGTCGAAGTGATACTCCAGCGGCAGGGCCGTGGCGCCGACCGCCAGGCGGTCGGGAAAGGCCTCGGCGGTGATGGCCTCGGCCCCGTGGCGCATCACATCGGAGATGCGCATGTGCAGCACCTTGGGGTCCTTGCGGGTAGCGGTCCGGAGCCACTGCTCGAGTTGGGCCTTGGAATAGATGCCCTCGGGGACCCGGGCGGCATAGAAGCAGTAGATGGCCTCCTCGTCCACCAGGATATCCCGGCGGCGGGACTTGGCCTCCAGGTGCTGGACGTACTCGATCAGCTCCCGGTTGTGACGCCAGAAGGGGCCCCGGGTGTCGAAGTCCCCGCCCGTGAGGGCGAAGCGCAGGAAGATCTCCCGGGACTCCGCCGGGTTGATGGGCCCGTAGTTGACCCGCCGCTTGGGCACCAGGGTGACGCCGAAGAGGGTCACCCGCTCGTAGGCCGCCACCTGGCCCGAGTCCGCCTGCCAGTGGGGCTCCGAGTAGCTGCGCTGGAGCAGATGGGCCCCCGCCGATTCGATCCACTGGGGCTGGACCCGGGCGACGGTGCGGCCGAAATGGCGGGTGGTCTCGATGCGCTCGGCGGCCACGATCCACTTGGGTGACGCCTTGAAAAGCCCCGAGCTCGGGTGGATGGAGAAACGGCTGTTGCGGGCCGCCTGATAGTCCCGCTCGTCCTTGAATCCGATGTTGCTGAGGAGTCCCGTGAGCAGCGCCCGATGAATCTCCTCTGGTGTACCGGCCGCCTCGTTGACCTTGAACCCCATCTCTGCGAGCTGCTCATGGAGCTGGGCATGGACGTCGTGCCATTCCTGGACCCGGTTCCAGGACAGGAAGTGACGCTGGCAGAGCTTGCGGAACTGGGCCTTGGACAGGGCCTTGCGCTCCTTCTCCAGGAAGGCCCAGAGATTCAGGTAGGTCAGGAAGTCCGAGTCCGGGTGGTTGAAGGTGGCATGGATCTCGTCCGCGGCCTGCTGCCGATCCAGGGGTCGCTCCCGGGGATCCTGGACGCTGAGCGCCGCGGCGATGACGAGGACCTCGGCGAGACAGTGGTGATCCGCCGCCGCGACCAGTATGCGCCCGATTCGCGGGTCCACCGGCAGACGGGCGAGCTTGAGTCCCAGCGGCGTCGGCTCGCCAACCCGGTCGATGGCCCCCAGCTCCTCCAGGGTGCGGTAGCCGTCGGTGACCAGGCGCGGATCCGGCGGGTCTAGGAAGGGAAACGACTCGATGGCCCCGAACCCCAGGACCTTCATCTGGAGGATGACGGCCGCCAGGTTGGTGCGCTGGATCTCGGGCTCCGTGTAGGGGACCCTGGCGGCGAAGCTATCCTCCGAGTAGAGCCGGATACAGATCCCCGAGGCGACCCGGCCGCAACGCCCCCGGCGCTGGTTGGCGGAGGCCTGGGAGATGCGCTCCACCGGCAGGCGCTGAACCTTGCTCCGGTGGCTGTAGCGGCTGATGCGGGCTAACCCGGGATCCACCACGTAGTGGATGCCGGGGACGGTGAGCGAGGTCTCCGCCACATTGGTGGCCAGCACCACCCGGCGTGTGCCGTGGGCCTGAAAGACGCGGGCCTGCTCCTGGGGCCCCTGACGCGCGAACAGCGGCAGGATCGCCGTGGATGGCGGGTGGTGCTTGCGCAATGTCTCGGCGGTCTCCCTGATCTCCCGTTCCCCAGAGAGGAAGACCAGGACATCGCCGCGGCCCTCCCGGGCCAGCTCAGTGACCGCGTCCGAGATGGCCTGCTGCATGGCCTCGTCCCGCTCGCCGGCGTTCTCGTCCCCGATCGGCGGGCGGTAGCGCACCTCCACCGGGTAGGTACGCCCCGAGATCTCGATCACTGGGGCGGGGTTTCCCATCCCATCCGCGAAGTGCCGGGCGAAGCGCCCCGGGTCGATGGTGGCGGAGGTGACGACGACCTTGAGATCCGGCCTTCGGGGCAGGAGCTGTTTGAGATAACCCAGCAGGAAGTCGATATTGAGGCTCCGCTCATGGGCTTCGTCCACGATCAGGGTGTCGTACTCGAGGAGCACACGATCCCGCTGGATCTCGGCCAACAGGATGCCATCGGTCATGAGCTTGATGCTGGTCTCGGGGCGCACCCGGTCATGGAAGCGGACCTTGTAACCCACCAGGGCCCCGGTCTCGCCCCCCAGCTCTTGGGCGATGCGGCTCGCGAGGCTTCGGGCGGCGATGCGCCGCGGCTGGGTGTGCCCGATGCGCCCCAGGATCCCGCGCCCCAGGCCGAGGCAGATCTTGGGAAGCTGGGTGGACTTGCCGGACCCAGTCTCCCCGCACAGCACCACCACCTGATGACGGCGGATCAGCTCCGCGACCTCGGCGCGTCGCTCGCTCACCGGGAGCTCCGGCGGGTATTGGATGGACGGTACCTGGGCGCGGCGCCGCTCCACCAGGGCCTGGGAGGCACGGATCGACTCCCAGAGGCGGGCAAGCCCCTGGTCGCAGGGCTGTCCTTCTCGGGCTCGGCGGCGCAGGCCCCGCAACCGAGACCCCAGTGCATGGCGGTCGGCGGCGAGGCAGGCCTCGAGGTCGCTCTGACTGGGGAACTTCGGTGGGTTCAATGGGCGGTCGGCGAGGGCCCCGGGTGGCCTAGGATGGCCCCGCGGTCGGCCAGTTTTGGATCGAGGAGCTTGCCTGTCCTCATCAGGCGTTCTGCGCAGGGCGGTGAATCCGGGTATGTTAGCGCGTCGGCCCACCAGGGACAGAGGGTGCGGCACCCGAATGCACCGCCGCGCGTCACGCGCGGCCATCACGAGATGACATCAAGGCACCGGCACGTGACGGGAATGCGGAACAAGCGCCATCCGGGCGCTTGATCAGCACACGACTCAACGGGATTACCGGGCGCGTCCGGCGCAGCAGGGCTCGATCCATGATCAGACAACAGGCCATTCGACAACGGGGGACCAGGGGGCCCGATCCTGATACCGAGCGCCGCCCGGACCTCGGGCGCTTAAGCAAGGCGAGGGGCCATGGGCTCCTCTGGGGCCTCCTGGGGCTCGCAGGCGTCAGCTTGTCGGCGGTAGCGCTCGTCCTGTTCCTCCTGCCCAAGGAGCCCTCTCCGGGGGAGAAAGCGGAGCAGGTCGGACAAGACAGGGTGCCGGCGGCCACCCAGGATCCAGCCCCCGCAATCCAGGGCTCTGCCCGGGCGATCATCACCGAGGGCAATGTTCCCGGCGGGGACGCTTCGGCACCCGCAACCCCCGCGCAGCTCCAGGCGGCGGATCCGGTATCGCCATTCGGGCCAATCTCCACGAGCGCCGGATCGGCCCCAAACCCCAGCGTCGACTTCGAGAACGCCCCCGGGGTACTCAGCACCAGTCTCCGCACCCGCCGGAAGGAGGCCCTCAAGGCGTATCCCACCGAGGCCCTGGGCGCCATCGGCCTGGGGCTGGAGGATCTGCGCCTCACCCCAAGCAGCAAGGCCGGCCGGCTCGAGGTCAACCTAGGGGAACAGATCCGCTACGAGCAGAAGGACCACGAGGTCCCAAAGCCGTCACGCCGACTCCTGGACGGCATCGGAAGGCTGCTGGCGGAGAATCCCGATACCCGGGTCCAGATCCACTCCCATACAGACGACGAGGGCGACGCCGGCTTCAATCTCCGGCTGTCCCAGCGGCGCGCGGACGCGGTCAAGGAGTACCTGGTGGGACGCGGGGTGGGGGCAGAGCGGATCGCCGCCCAGGGTCGGGGTGAGGAGGCCCCGCTGGTCGCCACGGGTAAGCGCACCCCCACCCGGGCGGAGCGGGCCAAAAACCGGCGTACCGAGCTGGTGATCGAGTCCATCGAGGCTGCCGAGCAGGGACCAGCGGATGACGAGGCCCCCAGGGCAGATGCCGCCACCACCCTTACCGCTGCCCAGGGGGCGCGCGCCGACTAGCCGCGGCCCCGCACCGGATGCCCATCAAGCGCCGGGCTCATCGCCCGCGAAGTCGAAGCTCATC
>JBGSUY010000074.1:0-2860 GCA_041753195.1 Chromatiaceae bacterium | reverse complement strand
ACGCGGCCGGGCAGCGGCAGGGCTCCGCCTGCGAGGGCTGCCATACGCGCGCGCCCCACGCCGCATCCCAGGAGTCAGCCCTGCTCAACGGCCATGGGGCCCGCATCGCCTGTGAGACCTGTCACCTCGGGCCCGCCCAGGGCCGCGGCCTGGTGCTCCAGGACTGGGCTCATCCAACCCGGGACCCGGCCCTCGGTCTCTTTCAGCCCACAGAGATCTACCCGGCCGAGGGTCCGGGCCTTGACTACGCCTTTCTCTGGTTCAACGGCGGGGGCTTCGCCTTGGGCACCGCCTTGGGCGACAACCCCGAGGGCGGCGGACTCTACGACCCATTCACGAACCAGTTGGCGCGGCTGACGGACCCGACCCTGGTGAAGGCCCTGGAGTCGGCGGCCAGGGCCTTGAGCCAGACCCACCCGGAGCTCGATCCGCAGATTTATGTGCGGCAGGCGGCCGAGCCCGTCGCCCAGCTCGGGGCTCAGGCGCTCGCCGAGCGCCGCACCCTGATCGATACTCGCCTGCGGCTCCTGATGGGCGAGGGGACGAGCCGGATCTACCCCTTCCAGCTCGTCAACGACCGGCTGCCCGAGGAATGGGCCGAGGCGGGGTCCTTCGGGGCCCCCAGGGCACCCTTCGATGCGGGAATCTACCTGGAGACGGGTGACCTGGCCGCCGCCTTGGTCGAGGGTAGGGACGAGCCCGCCCCCGGCGGGACAGTCCCGCGCTGGATGCCCCAGATGCGCACCCGGGCCCCCGGCCATGGCGTCCAGCGCGAGGCCCGCGGCTGCCGCGACTGCCATGCGCCGGATGGTATCCTCAACTATCGGCTCCTCGGCTACAGCGATGCGCGGGCCGTCGAGCTGGAGGACCTGGATGACCTGATGCGGCTTCCCAAGGATCGATGACCCCATTGCACCGAGATTCCCCGGGAGATTCCCCGTGACCTGCCTGATGAGGGCCTGGAAGCACCACGAGTCCGAGCTGCGGGCCTGGCTGCGCGGGCGTCTGGGCAACCGCGACGACGCGGACGACTTGCTCCAGGACCTGTTTCTCAAGGCCCTGCGTCAGGACCGCCGATTCTGCGAGATCCGCAACGCCCGGGCCTGGCTCTTCGAGGTGGCGCGCAACGCCCTGGCGGACCGTCTGCGCCTGCGTCGCGACCTGGTGGAGCTCCCGGACGATCTCGTCCAGGGCCATGAGGAGCCGACGCCGCTGGATGGGCTGGCCGACTGCTTGCCCAGGGCCCTGGCCGCACTCTCCGCGGAAGACCGGGAGGCGATCACCCGCTGCGACCTGGAGGGGATGACCCAGGCCGAGCTCGCGGCGCTGAAGGGGTTGACCCTTCCCGGGGCCAAGTCCCGGGTGCAACGGGCGCGTAGACGGCTGCGCGCCCGGCTCACCGAGGCCTGCCAGGTACGTTTCGACGAGTCGGGACGGGTGTGCTGCTTCGTGCCAAGGGCACCGGTAGAGTGAGCCCCAGCGGGGCCTCGATGCGCCCTGAGGACCCGACTCCACTGGGATGGGCCCTATCCTGATGGGAGCCGAACTGGCACCGCGCTGCATCCTTTCACCGAGGGGGCCGTCTTCTTCGCGTAGCCAAGCCTTTGCATCAGACCCTTCATCCGACCCTTGCACCTGACCATGAACCACGACACCCAAGAGATCGAGGCGGCCGTCCCAGCCCCTGCCCCGGCCACGAACCTGCTGACACCCTGGCTCTGGGGCCTGCCTATCGCCGCCGCCCTGTGGATTGGCGCCTATGCCCACCTGACGGACTTCGCGGACCTCGCGGTCGCGACCCTGGGTCTCTCGCGCGACACCCACCTGGGTGAGGCGGTCCATTTCTTCCTCTACGACACCCCCAAGGTGCTGCTCCTGCTCGTGGGCGTCGTCTTCGTGATGGGCGTGATTCAGACCTTCTTCGCCCCCGAGCGCACCCGGGCCTTGCTCGCGGGCAAGCGCCGCGGAGTCGGCAATGCCCTGGCCGCCAGCCTGGGGATCGTCACCCCCTTCTGCTCCTGCTCGGCGGTGCCGCTCTTCATCGGCTTCGTCTCCGCCGGCGTGCCCCTGGGGGTGACCTTCTCCTTCCTGATCGCCGCGCCAATGGTCAACGAGATCGCGCTGGCCCTGCTCCTGGGCCTCTTCGGCTGGAAGGTGGCGGCCCTCTATCTGGGCATGGGGCTGCTGGTAGCCATCGTCGCCGGGCTGGTCATCGGCGAGCTCAGGATGGAGCGCCACTTGGAGGCGTGGGTGCGTGCCATTCACGCGGGCACAGTGGCCGCCCCAAACGGTGAGGGCTATACCTGGGCGGAGCGCTTCTCCGCGGGGGCTCGGCACGTGCGGGAGATCGTCGGCAAGGTCTGGCCCTATATCCTGGCCGGCATCGGTCTGGGGGCCCTGATCCACGGCTATATCCCAGAGGATTTCATGGCGAGCTTCATGGGGCGCGACACCTGGTGGGCGGTCCCGGCGGCCGTGGTCCTGGGCGTGCCCATGTACACCAACGCCGCCGGCATACTCCCGGTGGTGGAGGCCCTGATCGGCAAGGGGGCGGCGCTCGGCACTACCCTTGCCTTCATGATGAGCGTGATCGCACTGTCGGCCCCGGAGATGCTCATTCTACGCAAGGTCCTGCGCTGGCCCCTGATCGCTACCTTCGTCGGGGTGGTGGCGACCGGGATCCTGCTGGTGGGTTATGTCTTCAACCTGGTCCTGTGATGTGAGACGCGTGTCCGCCGTGCCGTCCTTGGCCGCCGCTCGGGCCGGCCCATGAGCCACGCTCACGACCACCACCACGGCGCCCAAGGACAGGGCGGCTCGGCCAGGACCCTGATCCTCGCCACCGCACTCACCCTGGGGT
>JBGSUY010000073.1:0-1990 GCA_041753195.1 Chromatiaceae bacterium | reverse complement strand
CCCCGACCCGCCCGCCAATCTCCCTGCTGGCCTCGCCTCGAGCCGCCACAGCGCCCAGGGTCTCGCCACCACGCCGATCAGGGCCAGGCTGAAGACATAGGCGCGCAGGAAGGCCAGGCCCATGGCGGCCAGGAGCCCGAGGCCCGCCACCAGCGTCTGGGGAAGGTCCCCCAGGTTGCGCTGAAGGTTCTGGACCGACCAGAAGCCCAGGGCATCCAGCGAGGACAGGACCGCGGCCAACTGGGCCACGAGGGCGCATTGGATGTCGGGCTCCCTGGCCCCATGGACTATGATCTCTTGCCAGCGCAGGCCCATGAAGTTCTCCCCGCTCGAGAAGAAGAGGACGATGAGCGCCTCGAGCCAGAGCAGGGCCACGCTGCACCACAGGGTCCAGCTGCGTGCGGTCGCGTAGCGGTACCGCTCCCGGACCTGACCGGCAAAGGCCCCGTAGAAGCGGGGCAGCAACAACCCCAGCAGCAGGACGACCGCGAACATCAGGGACCACTGCCGGGGGGCGAGGATCAGGGCGCTGACGACCAGAAAGACCGCCAGCCCCAGGGACTTGGCGGCCTCCAGTGCGACCAACAGGTAGCGGCGCCCGAGCAGTCGGGCGAGGCCCCCCCCGGGGTCGAGGCAGGCGTCTATGAAGGCCTGACGTTTGGCCAAGGCCATCTCGGTCGCGGACTGCGTCAGGACCAGTGTGAACAGAGCGACCAGGCCGATGACGGTGAGGCAACCGCTGCGGCCAGCAAGGAAGTGCCAGGCCAGGAGGACCAGCCAGACCAGGACCATGGTCAACAGCCGCGGGATGTCGCTGTATGTCACGCCGTCTTGCCTCCCCTGTGTTGCGGTCGCGGTCCCGCGGGCCCGCATGGCCAATGCGCCGAGCCAATGTACCGGGCGTGGGTCAAGACATACCCCATCCCTGGGGCCCATGCCGTGAAGGTCCTCGCGAAAAGCCCGCCCGCGCTCGCGGATTCGCGGCGACCGTGAGTATCCCGGTCGGGGTCACACGCGAAAGGGCCGCGGCGGCTCAGCGTAACAGGGCGTCGAAGGGAATGAAGTCCACCAGGTCCCCGCGGCGAACCACCCGGCCCTCCGGGATCTCCAGGAACCCCTCGGCCCAGGTCAGGGAGGAGAGGACCCCGGAGGAGCGGGAGCCGTGGACCACCGCCTCGCTCTCTCCGTCGGCTCCAATCTGGAGCCTGGCGCGCAGAAACTCCCGGCGCCGATCGGGTCGGAGCCAGTCGAACCCTGCCGCGACCTTGAGGCGGCGCGGCTCAAGGTCACCGGCGACCCCCTGGAGCCGCAGGATGAAGGGCCGGGCGAACAGGCAGAAGGTGGCGAACAGGGAGACGGGGTTTCCCGGGCTGCCGAGGAAGGGGGTGGCGCCGATGTGTCCGAAGGCCAGGGGCTTGCCCGGTCGGATGGCGATACTCCAGAGGTCGAGGGTCCCCAGGCGCTCGATGGCCGGCTTCACGTGGTCCTCCTCGCCGACCGAGACCCCGCCGCTGGCCAGGATCAGGTCCGCCGACTGGGCGCCCCGATTCAGTGCCTGGGTGGTGGCCTCCAGGGTGTCCGGCACCTGCCCCAGGTCCATGACCTCGCAGCCCAGGACCTGGAGCAGCCCGATCAGGGTGAAGCGGTTGGAGTTGTAGATGTGCCCTGGGGCCAGGGGCCGACCCGGGAGGGTCAGTTCGTCGCCGCTGGAGAACAGGGCCACCCGCAGCCGCCGGTAGACCTGGAGCCGGTCGCAGCCCACTGAGGCGGCGAGCCCGAGGTGCTGGGGTGCGAGCCGTGTTCCGGGCGCTATGGCGGCGACGCCCGCGCGGATGTCCTCCCCGGCGCGGCGGATATTGGCCCCGGTGACGACCCCATCGGCCGGCACCAGGACCCAGTCCCCATCCCGCGTACAAACCTCCTGCATGACTACCGCATCGGTCTCCGACGGGACCGGCGCCCCGGTGAAGATGCGGGCGGCGGTCCGGGG
>JBGSUY010000072.1:0-4532 GCA_041753195.1 Chromatiaceae bacterium | reverse complement strand
GCGCGCCCAGGGGCTTCAGGCCCGCTACATCGAGGGCGGTCTGGAGGGCTGGAAGGCGGCCGGCGGGGCCACGGAGTCTCAGGCATGAAGTGGGTCACCCGCGAGCGCCCCAAGATTGACCGCGTCGCCTGCCCCTGGCTGATTGCCCGCTTCGTCGACCCGAAGGCGGAGTTCTTCTACGTGCCGGCTGGCGGGGTGTTGGCGGCGGCAGCCGAGCAGGGCGCCATTCCCTATGACATACCGAATGTCGAGCTCTCGCACCGAGGCGAGCTATGCAGCTTCGACGCCTTCCTCGCCAAGTACGACCTGACCGATCCCGCGCTGAAGCAGCTCGCGGTCATCGTGCGCGGGGCCGACACCAACCGGCTCGACCTGGCGCCCCAGGCGGCCGGTCTGCTAGCCGTGTCCCTCGGTCTTTCCCACAACTTTGCCGACGACCACGCCATGTTGGCCCAGGGCATGGTCCTCTACGATGCCCTCTACGCCTGGTGCCGGTCCTGCCAGGGCGAGACCCACGATTGGCGACCCGCCGTGTAAACCGGAGAAGCGCATGACCCTGATCCTTCGACTCGTGATCCTTCTCGGTCTGACCCAGCCGTTCGTCGCCTCCGGCGATGTCCTGCCAACTCTCCAGCAGGTGGCACCACACAGCTATGCCTGGATCGGCCCCTACGGACCGCCCAGCAAGGAGAACCAAGGCTTTCGGATGAACCTCGGTCTGGTGGTCGGGACGGACGCCGTGGCGGTGATCGACAGCGGTTACGGCGACGCCATGGCGGGTGCCATGCTGGAGCAGATCCGGCACATCAGCGACCGCCCTATGCGCTATGTCATCAACACCAATTCTCAACCCCATCGTATCCTCGGCAACGAAGCGCTCAGGCGGTCCGGCGCCGAGGTCATCGCGGCTGAAGAAGCCTCGGCACGCATGTTAGCGGAGGGACGGTCAATGGCGAGCGCCGCCGAAGGGGTCCTCGGCCTGCCGGCAGGCAGCATCCAGGCACCCAGCGTGCCGGACCGAGCCCTGACGGAGACAGCAGAGCTGGATCTGGGCGGCGTCACCTTGCGGCTGATCCTGGTGGGGACCGCGCACACCGAGGGCAGCCTCATCGTCGAGGTGGCGGAGGACGGGGTCGTCTTCGCCGGCGACGTGCTCTACGGAGGTCGGCTGCTCGCCGTCCTGCCCGTGAGCCGTGTCGACGGTTGGATCTCGGCCTTCGACCGACTTCGGGTGTTTGGCGACGTACAGTTCGTCCCCGGTCATGGCGCGCCCGGGAAGCTAGCCGACTTCGAGGAGCCTACCTACCGCTACCTCACCACCCTGAAGTCCCATATGGACGCGGCCGTCGAGACAGGCACCGACCTACAGGAGGCCATCAGCAACCTGGACCAAACCCCGTGGCAGCACTTGGCCGACTTCGATTCATTGGCCGGGCGCAACGCCCATCAGACTTACCTTGAGCGCGAGGCGGCAAGCTTCGAATGACCATCCTTTCCGGTGGAGATGCTTGGCGTGGCCTCGGCGATGACCCAGGGAGGCATGGCGCAAGAACGGGGGGGCTGAAAGAGACCGCCACGAACATCTTTTGGGAGCGTAACGCGCCGAGCCTTCAGCTTCGGGCCATATTGACATGGTCCGACCAAGTCGCCTTCAAGAAGAGCCCCTCGCCATTGCCGAGCGGGTGGTCCGCGGGACGTCGCACCGCAGCGTCCGGTTTTCGGAACCTTTTCCGGACCGCCGCCGCCCCGGCCAGTGACGGCATTGCGTCCTGAGCGGTCAGGCAGGGGCCAGACTCGGGCGACCGCAACCAGCGTAGAGGGGCCGTCCACTCCTGTTTCCCCAGGCTGACCGTGGACGAGCTTACGGCCCGCATCGGGGAGGCGGGGAAGTCGTCGAGGGTGTTTGCCGCGCCCATGTTGGGAGGGTAGTCCGCTGCCAGGCGCAGGGGATGAGACCGGACATTTGCCGCGATTGGCGCGCCTGGAGGGACTCGAACCCCCGACCGTCGGCTTCGAAGGCCGATGCTCTCTCCATCTGAGCTACAGGCGCGAGAGATCTCGGAAGAAGTCTAGCAGTGCCGCGTCTGCGGTTCTGTATTTACGGTTTTCTGTGTCTTGCGTGATGAGCACTACCAGGAATTGAGAACCGCTGCGACCTGGTCGCGTACCCGAGCCCGCGCCTCGCCTCGCTCGCAACCGCCGGCGAGCAGTCGACCAGGGAATGTTGTGCCGAATCGCGCACAGTCGCCCCGAACGGGTGGCGAACCTGGCACGCCCTCGTATTGCTGCGGCCTCGTGCCTCGTGTCTTACACGCCCAGTAGCTTCTGCAACCGGCCGTCGGCCTCCAGCATCATCAACTCTTCTTCTCCTCCGATATGTTTATCGTTAATGAATATCTGGGGGTAGTACTTCAGCCCACAGCGCCGGATCATCTCGTCTTTCTCAAGCGGCATCAAATCGATCAGATAGTCAACATATTCGATGCCATATCGATTCAACAATGCCCGAACGTCAACGCATTTCCTGCAATTGCTTGTGCCGTAGATCTCTACTTTTGCAGTCATTTTGATCTCGAACTACAGAAGCTATCTGTGTCACCAAAGAAGATGTCGATTGCACTACTTCTCGTTGCCTCCCCGGTCATTCTCTGCACCGGGCCCTGACAACAGAAAATTGATGTAAGGCGCATAGTGCAGCACCTGGCCTTGCGCAAAGCCAAGCTCATTGAATGCTTCAGCGACACGTTTCAGGAATTGCGGGCTCTCCGGCTTCTGCTTAAGTTCTTCCAGCGCGGCAAGCAAGGTTTCAATCTCCTGCGGGTCCACGTATCGCAGCAGCATCTCAATCGATTCAGTGACTCCGTCGACGTTTACATCGACGCCTTTATCCAGGACGCGAAGCCGGCCGAAATCCTCCTCGATAATCCGTCGCTGCATAGTGCTCACGAACTGACCAAAGGTCTCTCTGTCCGGCTTATCGAGAAACAACTCAACCAGTGGCTCTCTGTTGACCTGGCTGACAAACGAAAGCGTCGACCCCGATATCACAGGCTCAGGGTCCAAGACGTTCAAGACTACGCTCAAAGACTCCGTTCTGAGCGGCGACTTGATGATGTACCGAACCTCGTCATCGACAAGCTCAAATTCCCGGGAACCTTTGATCGCATGCTTCTGCGCGAGCCTTGTAGTCATGGCGTACAGTAATGTCCGGTTTTCTAGCTCTGTACGGAGCTAGGTGGAGGGGAAGGGCCAAATGGATCTTGACGTTGGTTAAGGTTGGTTCTTGCCTGCCGGAATTCACCAGCAGACCCCTTGCTTTGCTGACCATACCTGAGCTTGGCCCGAATTGCGCCTATTTCAGCTGCCTCGCCGGTGCCGGTTCCGCGTAAGGAACGGCCTCCCGGAAGCCCCACCGTCAGCGCCAGCTACCAGCGTAGGCAGGTCGCCGGGGCAGCGCCAGTAAACGGCCGGTTCTGGCCGTCGGACTAAACCGCCCGCGCGGTAGGGGTCGGTAGCCGCTGGCGGAGGTGCTCAGTCAGCATCAGCAGGAAGGGTCTGTCCCGTCTAGAGGTTTGAGGTGCAGTACCACTCAACCTCAAGACAGGAGCAGACCCATGAGTATCGAGCAGAGAGCGATCAGTCCCTTGCGTCAGCGCATGATCGAGGACATGCGCCTGCGCAAGCTCTCGGAGAAGACCCAGAGCGGGTATATCGGCTGGGTGAAGGATTTCACCCGCTTCCTCGGGCGTTCCCCGGATACCGCCACGGCCGAGGACCGGCGCCGCTACCAGCTGCACCTCTGCGAGAGCGGCGTCTCGCGGATCAGCCTGAACGCGGCGATCACGGCGCTGCGGTTCTTCTGCGCGGTGACCCTCGGGCGCGGGGAGCTGATGGCCAAGATGAGCCACGTGCGGGTGCCGCGGAGGCTGCCGGTGGTGTTGAGCCCCGAGGAGGTCGAGCGCCTGCTCGCTGCGGCACCGGGACTGAAGTACCAGGCGGCGCTCTCGGTGGCCTACGGGGCGGGACTCCGTGTCTCGGAAGTGGTGGCGCTGAAGGTCGACGATATCGACAGTAAGCGGATGGTGATCCGGGTCGAGGGGGGCTTGCGGACGCAAGGACCGCTACGTGATGCTCTCACCGACCCTGCTCGGGTTGCTGCGCGCCTGGTTGCGCGAGGCCAGCGCCCGGGGCACGATGCTGCCCCACGGCTGGCTGTTTCCCGGTCAGGATCCGCTCACACCGCTCTCCGCCCGCCAGCTCAACCGCGCCTGTCACGCGGCGGCCGAGGCCGCCGGGATCACCAAGCGGGTCTCGCCCCATAGCTTGCGGCACGCCTTCGCCACCCACCTGCTGGAGCACAAGGTAGACATCCGCGTCATCCAGGTGCTGCTCGGGCACAAGAAGCTGGAGACCACGGCGCTCTATGCCCAGGTCGCCACGCGCACGCTCAGCGCGGTCACCAGCCCCCTGGATCGGCTGACACCGGAGGATCCGCCGCGCGCCTGAGCCGGCCATGCCACGGCAGGCCCTGG
>JBGSUY010000071.1:0-5241 GCA_041753195.1 Chromatiaceae bacterium | reverse complement strand
GCCGGGTCCGCCCGGGCCGGGACGACAAGGTCCTGACCGCCTGGAACGCGCTCGCCATCAAGGGCATGGCGCGGGCCGCCCGGGTCCTCGGGCGGGCGGACTATCTGGAGTCCGCGGAGGCAGCGCTGCACTTCATCCGTTCGACGCTGTGGCGGGATGGGCGCCTGCTCGCCACCTACAAGGACGGCAAGGCCCACCTGAACGCCTATCTGGACGATTACGCCAACCTGCTGGATTGCCTGCTGGAGCTGCTGCAGACCCGCTGGTCCAGGGCCGACCTTGGCTTCGCCATGGACCTGGCGGAGGTCCTGCTGGACCAGTACCAGGACCCGGGGGCCGGCGGCTTCTGGTTCACCGCCCGGGACCACGAGGCCCTGATCCATCGGCCCAAGCCCCTGAGCGACGAGTCGCTGCCGTCGGGCAACGGCATAGCTGCCTTCGCCCTGCAGCGTCTCGGTCATCTGCTTGGTGAGACCCGCTACCTGGAGGCCGCCAGGCGCACCCTGGAGCTAGCCGCAGGGGCAATGGCTCAGATGCCCTATGCCCATGCCAGCCTGCTGTTCGCCCTGGACGAGTACCTCGATCCCCCGGAGACACTCATCATCCGGGCGGACCCGGAGGTCCTGGATGACTGGCAGGCCGCCGCCCAGCGGGGCTATCGACCCCGCCGGCTTGTGCTGGCCATTCCCAGCGGCGAGATGGACCTGCCCGGGGCCCTCGCCGGGATGAAGGCGGGTCCTGCCCCCCGCGCCTACCGCTGTCGTGGCACCCGGTGCGAGGCTCCGGTCCTGCACCTGGAGGGTCTGTAAGGCCCGAGGCAGGGCGCCCCCGCCATTTTCAGTCACCGAAGTGACTGAAAATGGAGCGCATCGGAGACCGCGTCCTGACAGCTACGCGAGTAGAACGAATGGCAGGAGGGCATTGGGTCAGCGCGTCTCTCGGAAACGCCTGGCTTCGCGTGCTCTGGCTGTATCAGCAGTGGCAGTAGTAGTCCGGAAGGCCGGCGATGCGGCAGGCCTGCTTGCAGCCGCCGCGGGGGAAGAGGGACTCCAGGTGCTTGCGGGTGCAGGGCACGTGCGCGGAGAGCTCGTGGCCGATGGTCTTGATGACCACCCGAGGCGAGGGCGCGATCTCATGGGTGGTGTAATAGTCCCGAAGGAAGTTGATGACGCTCCAATGGCAGTCCGTGAGGGTCAGGCCTTCCTCCTCGGCCATGGCCTGGGCGACGTCCCGGTCCCAGTCGTCGAAGCGGGCCAGGTGGCCCTTGCGGTTTAGCTCCAGGTCGCGGCCGGCGATCTGCATGGCAGGCATGGTCTACTCCTCCACCGTCGGTGGAATGTTATGGCTCATTTGGTTTCGATCTGGTTTATTCACCCCAATCCCTGGCGCCCCCTCCTTAGTTCATTCCATAAATCATTATTTTCTGATGCGCTAACGCAAAATGGTCTTCTTGTCAATGCGCATTGACGCCAATGATGGCGCATATTTTCGCGCCTGCAACCGAACCTAGATCAATTACACGGCAATTCACCGCGCCGCGTCGGATGAGCGGCTCGGCGTCGGGCCAGCCCCGGCCTTGCGAGGCGGAGGCCCCGTTGGTGGGGCCTGGGGGAGACGGAAGGAGGGCTCAGGGCGACGCCTTCAGCCGGCGGCGCATGGCGTGCAGGGTCGGCTCGGTGTAGCCGTTGGGCGCCTCACGGCCCCTGAACACCAGCTCCAGCGCCGCCTGGAAGGCGATGCCCTCGAAGCCGGGCCCCATGGGACGGTACTGGGGATCTCCCGCATTCTGCCGATCCACGACGGCGGCCATGCGCTCCATGGTCTGTCTGACCTGATCGCCGCTGATGACGCCGTGATGCAGCCAGTTCGCCAGGAGCTGGCTCGCGATGCGCAGGGTCGCGCGGTCTTCCATGAGGCCGACATTGGCTAGGTCCGGGACCTTGGAGCAGCCCACCCCCTGGTCGACCCAGCGCACGACGTAGCCCAGGATGGCCTGGCAGTTGAGGTTCAGCTCCTCCTGGATCTCCTCCGGGGTCCAGGCCCCTCGGGGGTCCACGGGGATCTGCAGGATGGTCTCCAGGCTGGCCCGGCGTCCCCCCGCGGCGATCTCCGCCTGACGCTTGGCCACGTCCACCTCATGGTAGTGCAGGGCATGGAGGGTGGCGGCGGTGGGGGAGGGGACCCAGGCGCAGTTGGCCCCGGCCCTGGGGTGGGCGACCTTGGTCTCCACCATGGCACGCATCTCGTCTGGCATGGTCCACATGCCCTTGCCGATCTGGGCGTGCCCGGGCAGGCCGCAGGCGAGCCCCAGGTCCACGTTCCAGTCCTCGTAGGCCAGCAGCCAGGGGGCGGTCTTCATGGCGCCCTTCCGCAGTACCGGGCCCGCCTCCATTTCCGTATGGATCTCGTCCCCGGTGCGGTCCAGGAAGCCGGTATTGATGAAGATCACCCGCTCCCGGGCGACCCGGATGCACGCCTTGAGGTTCAGGGTGGTGCGCCGCTCCTCGTCCATGATGCCGACCTTGAGTGTGTTGGCGGGCAGCCCCAGGGCCGCCTCGATGCGGCTGAACAGGTCTACGGTGAGCTGGACCTCTTCGGGACCGTGCATCTTGGGCTTCACGATGTAGACGCTGCCGGTTCGGGAGTTGCGGTAGGGCCCAAGGCGTTTGAGGTCATGGAGCGCGCAGAGGCTGGTGACCATGCCGTCGAGCATGCCCTCCGGCACCTCCTGGCCCTCGGCATCCAGGACCGCGTCTGTGGTCATCAGGTGACCCACGTTGCGCACCAGCATGAGGGAGCGCCCCGGCAGGGTGAGGCCGGAGCCGTCCGGGGCCTGGTAGATCCGGTCGGGGCTCAGGGCCCGCTCCAGGGTCCGGCCGGCCTTGTCGAAGCGGGCGCTGAGGGTGCCCTTCATGAGCCCGAGCCAGTTGCGGTAGACCTCGGCCTTGTCCTCGGCATCCACCGCGGCCACCGAGTCCTCGCAATCCTGGATGGTGGTGACGGCGGATTCCAGCAGCAGGTCCGCCACGCCCGCGGGGCTCCCCCGGCCCACGGGGTGGTCGCGGTCAATTCGCAGCTCCAGGTGCAGGCCGTGGTGGACCAGCAGGACGGCGTCGGGATTGGCGGGGTCGCCGCGGTAGCCGGCGAAGCCCCCGGGGTCCCGGAGCAGGGTCTGGCTGTTGTCCGGCAGACACACGACCAGGGCGCCCTGGTCCACCCGGTAGCCGCAGGCATCCCGATGGGAGCCCCGGGTGAGGGGGGCCACCTGATCCAGGAAGGCGGCCGCCCGAGCGATGACCTCGGCACCGCGCTCCGGGCTGTAGCCCTGGCCCCGGGCGAGGACCCCCTCGTCGGGGATCACGTCGGTGCCATAGAGGGCATCGTAGAGGCTGCCCCAGCGGGCATTGGCGGCGTTGAGGGCATAACGGGCGTTGCTGACCGGGACCACGAGCTGGGGCCCGGCGATCCGGGCGATCTCGGGGTCGACATTGGTGGTGGTGACGCTGAAGTCTGGCCCCTCGGGGACCAGATAGCCGATGTCGGCGAGAAAGGCGCAGTAGGCCCCGGGGTCGATGGACTCTCCCCGGCGCGTCCGATGCCAGGCATCGATCTGGGCCTGGAGCGCGTCGCGCCGGGCCAGGAGCGCCGCATTCCGGGGTCCGAGCTCGGCGACGATGGCGGCGAAGGACCGCCAGCATCCCTCGGGGTCGATCCCCGTTCCCGGGGCTATCTCACCCTTTACGAGGTCGTATAGGGGTTTGGCCACCTGGAGGCCGCCCGAGTCCACGCGTTTGGTCATGATCTAGTACTCCGTACCCCGTCGAGGTGGGGCCCCGTCAGTGGTGGCCAGCGGTATGCCGATCCGGACCTTAGATAGTTCAGTCCAACCGCCCGGTTGCGCAAGATTGAGCGGATTAATTCTGTAAAGCTAGATCATTGGGAAAACGGCGCGCAGGCCTGTTGCATGGGCGCCATCCGGCGAGGTGTCTCTTGGGGGATGGGCCAGCGGTGGGTGCCGATTCCTGGCGGAGCCTGCCAAGCCCTGGAGTCGCAGGACTGTGAAGGGCGTTGCCGGGGGAGGCTTGACGCTCGCTAGGTGCCTGTCTAACCTCGCGGCATCGCCCCGCGTCTCCCTTGCCGCCCCGAGGTCGCAAGGATCCTCTCCAAGTCGTAATCCCCAAATGACTGCCGTGTACCCCAAGTATTTCGGACTCACGGAGCCGAGCTTCTCCATAGCGCCGGATCCGCATTACCTGTTTCTCAGCGAGCAGCACAAGGAGGCCCTGGCCCATCTGCTCTACGGGGCAGGGGAGAGCGGCGGCTTCGTCCTCCTTACCGGGGAGGTCGGGACCGGCAAGACCACGGTCTGCCGTGCCTTCCTGGAGCAGCTTCCCGAAGGCGTGGACGTGGCCCTGATCCTCAACCCGGCCATGACGGCCAACGAGCTGCTGCTCAACATCTGCGACGAGTTTCGCGTCCCGGTCCCGGAGGGCGAGCGTTCGGTTAAGACGTTGGTCGACCTGCTCAATCGCTATCTGCTGGAGTCCCACGCCAATGGGCGCCGGCCGGTGGTGATGATCGACGAGGCCCAGAATCTGCGGCCCAAGGTCCTGGAGCAGATCCGTCTCCTGACCAATCTGGAGACCACCAAGCACAAGCTGCTGCAGATCTTCCTGGTGGGCCAGCCGGAGCTGCGCCGGTTGCTGGAGCGCGAAGGCCTGCGCCAAATCAACCAGCGCATCACGGCGCGCTTCCATCTGCGTCCCTTGAGTCTCGGCGAGACGGGTGACTACATCCGCCACCGGGTGGCGGTGGCCGGGGTGGATCGGCCCCTGTTCACCGCGGGGGCGGTGCGGCGAATCCACCAGGTCTCCGGCGGTGTACCGCGCGTCATCAACATCCTGTGTGATCGCGCCTTGCTGGGTGCCTGTGTCACCCGTTCCAATCAGGTGACCCCGGCGATCGTCGCCAAGGCCGCCCGGGAGGTCCAGGGAGAGCGCATGGAGGTCAAGCCACCGCCGGCAGCGCGTCCACCCTTTGCGGCGGCGGCCGCGGTGACCCTGCTGCTGGTCGCCGGTTGGTTGTCCTACGGTTGGCTGAAGGGTGAGTCCGCGGATTCGGATTTATTGGCGAGCCTATGGGACCCGGGCTCGTCGCCCGCGGAGCCGGCGGTGGACCTGCCGGCCCTCCCGGTTGTCGAGCCCCTGGCGGCGGTCGCATCACCCCAGGTGACGGTCGGCG
>JBGSUY010000070.1:0-8236 GCA_041753195.1 Chromatiaceae bacterium | reverse complement strand
TCACCTTGGGAACGGCCCCTCGCCGTGACAGGACCGCGCCGAGTACCGAGCCGCCCGCAGGATCGCCCCGGGGCGGCGATCCCGGCGGATCACTCCGGCAAGGTCGTCTCCAAGGGCAGGCCGCGCGCCTTCCAGGCCGTCAGACCACCCTCGAGGTGGGCGAATCCCTTGACCTTGGACTTCAGCAGCAACTGCTCGGCCACGGCGGTGAACCGTTGGTCGTTGCAGTAAAGTACCACCGCCGGTTCCTGCCTGATCTGGTCCAGGTGCCGCGTCACCGTGGGGGCCGGCAGGTTGACCGCCCCCGGGACGTGCCCGGAGGAGTAGTCGTCGGGGCTCCGAACGTCGATCACTAAGGGCGGCAGCGGTTCTGCCAGCCGCTCGTGGAGCGCCTGTGGGTCTATCCCCGGGGAGCGCAGGCCGGCGGCTTGGGCCAGGGCCAGGGCCAGCATCAGCGCGGCAGCCAGGTAGGGCTTCAAGGTTCTTGCCATGATCGCGAATGCGCAGGGGCGTCCGGGGCGAGGGGGCTGGCCCCAGTCCGGCGCGGCCCCTACTGGACCTCTTTGCGCATCGCGTCCAGGATCTGCTGGGCGCGCTCGGGATGCTGTTCCATCTCCCGGGTCTTGCCGGCGATCCACTCGCCCTCGGCGTGGAATAGCCGCTTCAGGTTGTCCTCGTAGACGACCACTGGAAAGGCATTCTTGCGCAGCCCGATCACGTAGTCATTGAGCTTCTCCTTGAGCACCAGGCGGCGCACCGTGTTGCGGGTGTCCTCCTCCCCCACGTCGGTGAAGCGGGCGTCGCGCAAGTCCACCACCTGGACCAGGTGCCAACCCGCCGGCGACTCCACCGGACCACCGAGTACGTCGAGCTCGAGAGAGAAGGTGAGCGCGTCCAACTCCGGGAAGCCCGTGCCCTGGGCGACCCAGCCAAAATCCCCCAGATTCTCCTTGGCATCGGGGTGGATCGAATGGTCCATCGCGGCCTGGTAGATGGTGATCTCGCCGTTGTCGATCCTGGCCTTGATCTGGTCCGCTTCCTCCTTGCTCTTGAGCACCACCATGAGGATCTTGCGCCGCTCCTCGACGACGATCTGATCCCGGTGCGCCTCGAAGTAGTCGCGCAGCTCCTGGTCCGTCGGCTCCAACTGCTTGACGAGCTCGCCGCGGTGCAGGTTCACCAGGCTGGTCTTCTTGAGCTCGCCGATCCGCGCCAGGTACAGGGGGTCATTCTCGAGGCCCGCCGCCCGTCCCTTGAGCGCCATCAGCTCCTGGTCGACGCGGCCGTTCACCGCCTCGATGCGCCGCTCGAGCGACAGGGTGTTCTGCGGCGTGGTCATCTCACCGGCGACCTGGCCCCAGGTGAGGGTGCCCTCGCCGTAGGTGGCGACCAGGTCCGAGTCGCCGCGCATCGGGTCCTCCGAGACGTCCAGGTTGTCCTCATGGACCTGGACCGTGATCCCCTCGCGCAGGCGCGCCCGCAGGTCCGCGGTGCGCTGCTTGAACTTGTCCTTGCGGATGACGGCCTCGATGCCGGCCCGCAGCCGCTCGTCCATCTCGGTCCCGGCCACGATCTGGTCATGGTAGAAGGCGTCGATCTCCTGCGGGGTCACCTCGATGTCGCCGACCAGAAACCTGGCGCGGTAGAGGCCCGCGAGGATCCCGTCGGCGAAGGCCTTGAGCTCCTTCTGATACTCCGGGTCCTGGTCCCGCCCCTGCTTGATGGCGTCGAGGTAGAGCAGGTTGGCGCTGATGGCCTTGTCCAGCAGGGCCAGCATCACCTCATTGCGCTCCGGGGTCCCCAGGGCAGGGATCGACAGGCCCACCACCGGGGCACTGTTGAGCAGGGTGTTTAGCTGGGAGAACTGGATCGGCTCCTCGCCTACGCGGGCGACGATGTCCGGTGACGCATCGGCGGGCGGCTGCGTGGCCAGCGCGGCCGCCGTTCCGAATGAGAGCGTGGCGATTACCGCGAGTAGGGCTCGCTTCATGGTTCCTCCCTCCTGGGCTCGGGGCCGGGCGCCACGGTGGGGGGCTGGCGCAGGGCCGGCGCCCCGGTGGCATCTTGAACGGGGGTAAAAGAAAAGGAGGGGCAGCCCCCTCCTCGCCGCGCTGGGAGCAGCCCCCGCCTGGGCGCAGGCGGGGACCTACCGGCCCTCACCAACCGCAGGTGCCGCCGGTGCGGGCCACCGAGACCTGCTCCCAGACCACCGGAGACACGCGGCCCTCCGACAGGTGCCGCTTCCACTGTGTTCCGTCGCCGCCGCTGCAGCTCACCTCGCTCCACTCGTCACCGTGGCAGGACTGGCAGAGCTGGCCGCGGGCCGCGGTCTGGTTCAGGGTACCGTTCGGGTTGGTTCCTGCGATGGCCCCGAGGAGCTCGATCTCCACCTGATCCATCATCTTGCGCGAGGCACGGCCCCTCATGGCGTGCTCCTGCCACTCCTCGGCCCTGACCGCCACCTCGTCCGACTCGTCCCCATGGCAGTTCTGGCACATGTCGCCGACCGGGCTGTGCTCCTCCGTGAAGGTGTGGGCCCAGCCGATGGCGGCGTCGAGATTGTCCCGCACCCTCTGGCCGGCATAGACCAGGTCATCCATCCGCTGGTGCACCCCGTTGCTGTTGTACTGATGGCAGGCGCCGCACTTGAGCGGGCCATGGGAGTCGTCGCTGTTCATGCTCGCCGCCTGGGCATAGGTGGTGGTGTCGATGGTGGGCGTCACCGGGTAGAGGCCGTGGATAGACTCGTGGCAGCCCTGGCAGGTGATGTCGCGGTGGCCGCGAGAGTAGCGCATCAGGCTCGCCTTCGCCGGGTAGTTGAAGGGCGTGAAGGGGTTGATGTTGCCGCTCTGCTCCACGTAGGGCGCCGCATGACAGTCCGCGCAGTGGGGCTCGCCGGCCGAGAGCCAATGATCCCGCCCGTCGGTGGCGGCGGAGAAGGGGACCGCGACCGCCCTGTTGGCCGTGCTGATGAACGGATTCGCCGGGTGGCGCCACGCGCTCTGGTTCCTCTTGTTGGCGTTGATCTTGGCCACGCAGTTGGGGGTCGTGCAGAAGGAGAGGATGTTGACGCTGAAGTCCCCGTCGGCGTCCGTGGTGCCCACCGGGTTGCCGCTGGCATCCACCTCGATGGTGGCCACATTGGCATCGGGGATGTCGGCGCGCCAGATGTCGTGGGTGGTGTCGCCCAAGGGGCTGTCTACCTTGGGGTCGAGCCAGTTCAGCACCTTGGCGAGGTCACCGCCGGCGACCTTGTTGGCGATCGACTGGAGGCTCCCACCGCGCACGTTGTTGACGCACTTACTCTCGATCAGGTTGTCGCAGTCCTCGGCCCGCCAGATCTCCTGGCTGAGCTGGGTGTGGCAGTTGGTGCACCAGATGCCGCGGAATCCTTTCGGACTCCCCGCGAGTCCCTGCTGATTACGGGAGACGTTGGCCTTGAGCCATCGGCCGACGGAGTTCAGGTGCTCGGGGGTCTCGGCCCCGTCCTTGTCCTTCATCGGGTTGGAGTGCACGTCGCGGCCGACGAAGCAGCCGCCGCTGGCCAAGCGGTTGTCCCCGTCCTTGTAGAAGTTCGCGCCGCGGAGGGTGATGGGGTAGCCGGCCATGTTGCCGTCGGAGCGGTGGGCCGGATGGCAACCCTGGCAGCCGCCGTCGCGCCCCAGGCTGTCGTTGAAGGTGATGACGCCGGGCACACCCTCCTCGTCGAGCTCGCCGGTATTGCGGTGGTTGCGGTGCATCGCCTCGGAGATGGGCCGGATCAGCTTACTGTCGCTCGCGCGGGTGGCCGACTTGACCACCGCGATCACGTTGTCGGCATGACACTTCTGGCAGATCACGGACTCGTGGCCCATGCGGGTGTTCTGGATCGGGACGCCCGAGCTCGGATCCAGGCAGTCCTGGGGGTTGACGGGGTTCAAGCCGCCGCAGGCCGGGTAGTTGGCGGTGAAGCTGGTGCCGTGCTGGGCATCGTGGTCCGCCATCATGCTGACCGCGGCGCTCTTCAGGCGCGAATACCAGTCGGAGTCGCCCGCCGCCGTGCTGATGTCGTAGAAGGCGTTCCAGAAGTTGTACTCGGACCGGACCAGGGCCCACTGGGCGGGCTTGCCGGCCTGGGGTGAATTGGGCGCGGCGGGGGGGTTGGAGTGGCAGCGCTCGCAGTTGGGGATGTCGATGGGGGCGGTGCCGAAACCGACCACCGGGACGCCGTTCTGAAGCACCGGGGCGCCGACGCCCTTGGCGTCGCCATCGGTGGCGCTGGTGTCGGCCGGGTCGTAGCGATGCAGCTTGGCCACCATCTTGACATAGGGCCGGATCGAGTCCTCGTCCACCAGGCCCGGATCGCCGAAGAAGTCGATGCTGTCCTCGAAGGGCGTCAGGGGCAGGCCGAGGCCCTCCCAGATGCGCGGCGAGGTCAGGGTGACGGGCAGGTTCTCCAGCACCTTCATCTGCGTGTAGACGATGGTGCCGTGCTCACCCGAGAAGGTCAGCAGGTTGCCATTGGAGAGTCCTCCGCAGTCGTTGCGCTTCTTGGCCGGCTTGCTCGGGTCGAAGGGGTCGACCTTGGTCACCGGCCCCAGGGGCTGGCCGGAGGGGCCACAGTCCGGCTGGAACACCACGTCGATGCCGAGGCGAATCTTGTCGCGCTCCAGCGTGGAGTCGGTGGGATTTGCCCCCTCGAGACCCGAGTAGATGTAGAAGTGGTTCATCCAGCCGTTGGCGTAGCTGTCCCGGATGGGCTCGATGACCCCGTCGCCCACCGGCGCGCCCTCGACGCCGTTGTAGGTGTCGGCCGCGGTCGAGGTCTTGATCGCGCCGCTAGCGGTCTTGGTGGCCTGGTCGTAGATGGTCGACCACATGAAGAGCGAGTTGCCCTCCGCCGCGCTGATCCGGGTGCTGAGCTGGGCCTTGCCCCGGCCGTCGTTGCGCGGCTGGGCCTGGTGCTCGTAGGTCATCACGTACTTCTGAAAATTGTTGCCGCCGTCCAGATCGGCGTCGCGCAGCACGGTCTCACGCCCCAGCGGGTCCTTGCCCGCGTTCGGGTCGCCCTCCAGCAGCTTGGCGAAGGCGCCCTGCCCCGAGCTGCTCCGCTGGGTCTTGACCACCTGGGCCAGGATCGAGTTGTAGGGGGGCAGCACGCAACAGTAGGCGAACTCGAACCCGGTGCAGTGCATGCCGAGCTCGTAGTTCATCATGATGTTGAAGCTGTTCTTGGGGTTGGCGGCCAGCGCCTCGCCGGACAGACCGAACGCGAGCGCGAGCCCGGCGGCGGCCGTTGAAGAGAGACGCGACGAGCGCATTAAGGCCCTACTGTGAGTCATGGAACCATCCTCCGCCTTCGCTTCGGAAGGCGTTTATTTCGATTTTCTCGTTTCGCCCCGCAGTCAAGGTGCCGCTGCGTCCGCGGGACCCGGTGGCTTCCTACCGGCTGCCGGTCCGACCAAAACGCCGACCCGAGGCCGGGATCGGCCAGACGCGGAGTGTCTCTGGCGAGGCGAGTTTAGGGCCCCTTTCCTTAAGGGATCCTTAAGACAAGGGCTGTCATCGGCATTTTATTGCCGTTTGTCGACCAATGGGCCTGGCTTGGCGATGCCGAGCAGGCCGGTGACCCACCGACCACGAGCCTAAAGGTTACCGATCTGGTGGAGGAGCGCAGCCGGCTCGCGGCTCAGCGCCTCCAGGCGCACATCGGCGAGCTGCAGCAGACGCTGGAGTCGGCGGCGGGGGCGCAGTAGCCGCGTGCGGCTGACGCCGCCACACCCTCATGGCACGGCGGCGATCCCGGCCGGGCACCTACTCCACGATCTCGCGCATCTCCTTCAGGATCTGTTGAGCGCGCTCCGGGTGTGCCTCCATGTCCTTGGTCTTGGCCGCGATCCACTGGGCCTCCTCCTGGAACAGCCGGTTCATGTTGTCCTCGTAGACCGTGACCGGGACGCCGCCCTTGCGCAAGGCGACGACATACTGGTCCATCTTGTCCTTGAGCAGGTGCCGGCGGGTCAGGGTCCGGGTGTCGGGGTCCTCGATGTCCGTGAAGTGGGACTCGCGCAGGTCCAGCACCTTGACCAGGTGCCAACCCGCCGGTGACTGCACAGGCCCACCCAGGGTGTCGGGCTCGAGCGCGAAGGTGACCTCGTCCAGCTCCGGGAACCCGCTCCCCTTGGCCACCCAGCCGAAGTCGCCCAGGGTCCGCTTGGCGTTCGGATCGATCGAGTGCTCCAGGGCCGCCTGATAGAGCGTGATCTCCCCAGCCTCGATCCTGGCCTTGACCGCCTCCGCCTCCGCCTTGCTCGGCAGCACCACCATCTGGATCCTGCGCTGCTCCTTGACCAGGATGCGGTCCCGGTTGGCCTCGTAGTAGGCGCGCAGCTCCTCCTGCGTCGGCTCCATGGAGCGCACCAGATTCTCCCGGTGCAGGTTCAGCAGCCGGGTCTTGCGGAACTCGGCCATCCGGCTCTTGTAGGTCGGGTCCTGATCGAGCCCGGCCTCGCGGCCCTTGCGGGCCATGAGCCGCTCATCGATGAGGGCGTCGAGGGACTGGACGCGTTTACCCAGGTCCGCCGAGTTGTTGCGCGTCGTCAGTCGGCGTTTGGCCTCGCCCCAGATGATCCGATCGTCGCCGACCTGGGCGATCACCGCGTCGTCGCCGCGGCCGTCATCTCCGGCGGGGTCCAGGGTCTCGGCATGGATCGACACCTCGATCCCCGCGCGCAGGGTCTCGCGGCTCCCGGCGGTGCGCTCGGCGAGCCGGTCGTTGCGGATGATCGCCTCGACGCTCTGACGCAGCCGGTCGGTCATCTCGGTATCGGGCGCGTAGTTCTCGCGGATGAAGGCATCCACCTCCTCGGGGGTGACCGCGACCTCACCCACCAGATGGTCGCGCCGGTACAGCTCGCCGAGGATCGCATCAGAGAAGGCCACGAGCTCCTCGCGATAGGCGGGATCCTGGTCCAGCCCGCGCTTCAGCGCATCCAGGTACAGGAGGTTGGCGCTGATGACCTTGTCCAGCAGGGTCAGCATCACGGTGCCGCGCTCGGGAGAGCCGAGCACCGGCACCGACACCCCCACCACCGCCGAGCTGTTCAACTGGGTGTTGAGCTGGGCGTAGGTGATGGTCTGATCACCGACTCGGGCGACCGCGTCGGCCGGCGCGCCCTCGGGGACCTGGGGGGACTCGGCACGGGCCGAAGCCCACAGCAGGGTCGAAAAGGCGATCAAGAGCAATCGTTTCATGGTTCCTCCGTCGGGCGGCAAGGCTTGTGGAGGCCGTCGGGGGGCCGCCCCGGTCCGGCATCCGCCGCCCATGCATCGGGTCTCTCTGGTGGAAAAAGGAAAAGGAGGGGAGCGGACTCCCCTCCTCGGACTTGAAAGGAAACCCCCACTTGCAGGACGCAAGTGGGGGCCTGGCTGCTACCAGCCGCAGGTGCTGCCGGCTTGGAGCTCCGAGACCTGCTCCCAGACGACCGGGGACACGCGGCCCTCGGACAGGTGCTCCTTCCAGTTGCGGCCATCCTCGCCGTTGCAGCTCACCTCGCGCCACTCGTCTCCGTGGCAGGCCTGACAGAGCTGGCCACGCGCCACGCTTTGGTTCAAGGTGCCGTCAGGGTAGGTGCCGGCGATGGCGCCCAGCAGCTCCATCTCCACCTGGTCCATCATCTTGCGGGAGGCACGCCCCTTCATGGCATGCGCCTGCCACTCATCGTCGCGCACCCGGACCTCGTCCGCCTCATCACCATGGCAGTTCACGCACATGTCGTTGACGGGGCTGTGCTCCTCCGTAAAGGTGTGGGCCCAGCCGGTGGCCGCGTCCAGGTTGTTACGTACCCGCGCGCCGTCATAGGTCAGGTCGTCCATACGACTGTGTACCCCGGTGCTGTTCACCTGGTGGCAGGCGCCGCACTTCAGCGGACCATGAGAGCCGTCGCTGTTCATGCTCGCCGCCTGGGCATAGCTGGTGGTATCGACACCGGGGGTGCCGGGGCCCGTGTCGAGGTCCGGCGCCACTGGGTAGAGACCGTGGATCGACTCGTGGCAACCCTGGCAGGTGATGTCCCGGTGACCGCGGGAGTAGCGCATCAGACTGGCCTTGCGCGGGTAGTTGAAGGGCGCGAAGGCGTTGATGTTGCCGCTCTGCTCCACGTAGGGGGCCGCGTGGCAGTCCGCGCAGTGAGGCTCGCCCGCCGCCAACCAGTGGTCGCGCCCGTCCGTGGCCGCCGAGAAAGGCACCGGCACGGCG
>JBGSUY010000069.1:0-10542 GCA_041753195.1 Chromatiaceae bacterium | reverse complement strand
CGCCAACCCCGCGCTCCTCGCCGCCCAGGTCTCCGCGCAGGTCAGCCGCCTCATGGACGGCCGCAAGGTCGACGTCGTGCTCGCCTCGCCGAATCTGCTCCGTTTGCTGATCCACGAGGTCGCGCTCAACGAGGGCCAGCCGCTGTGACGAGCGCCGCCGGCTCCAACCCTCGACTCGCGTTCCTCACCCGCGTGGTGCGCAGGCCGTGCCGCCACCTTGTCGCCATCAAGCGCAGCGTTCTTCTGCCCCCAAGGGTGGGCACAAAAGATCACGCTGCCCAACATTTTCGACAGTGAGCGCTTACAGGGCTCTATCGTCACAGCAATCCGAGATGGGAACGACCATGGACCGCGCGCAAACACTCCGTCTTCTTGCTCAACACAAATCCGAATTGGCGCGGCTATTCGGTGTGTCTGATCTGGCATTGTTCGGCTCCGTCGCCCGTGACAGGGCTCAATCGACGAGCGACATCGACATTCTCGTGTCATTTGAGGGCCCGGCTACCTCAGCGCGCTACTTCGGCACCCAGTTTTATCTGGAAGATGTGCTGGGTTGCCCTGTCGATCTGGTGACGGACAAAGCATTGCGTCCTGAGCTGCGTGCATACGTCACGAGAGAAGCGATTCATGTCTGAAGACATGGCAAGCCAAGGCGCTCAACGGGCCTGGCGGTTTTACCTGGATGATATGATCGGTTTTGCCGCAAACGTGCTCGCATATACTGGCAGGCATGAGCTGGAAACCTTTCTCGCCACCCAGATTACGTACGACGCCACGCTGCGTAACCTCGAACTGATAGGGGAAACAGCGACGCATATCCCTGCAGAGGTTCGGGAAAGAGCGCCGCAAATTCCATGGCGGCAGATCATCGCTACCCGCAACAGGCTCATACACGGCTATCTCGGGATTGACGACGAAGTCCTATGGAGCATCGTCCAAGATGACATCCCCTCGCTCCTGGACAACCTGCGGGCATTAAGAGCCGAGCTCGACAACGACCCTAACCTGTAGCCTAGAATGACAGGCCCCTCTGACGACATCGCTATCTCGGTCCGCAATCTGACCAAGACGTGCCGCCTGCAACCTCACCGGGGAAAGCGCGTCAGGAAGGGCAAAACCTTGGGCTTGAGCGAACATGCCCGGGCGGGCTCTGCCGGAAAGAAGAGCCGTTCGACTCTTGACGACACTGGGCTGAAGCCGCGCCCGGGAGGCCTCATGCAACACTTACCCAGCGACTTGCTCGCGCAAGCCACCGAGCGGATCGTCAACGCCCAGCATCCGGACAAAATCCTGCTCTTTGGGTCCCACGTCTGGGGCCAGCCGACCGAAGACAGCGACATCGATCTCCTCATCATCGTCCCCTGTTCGGACCAGCCGCCCTACCGCCGGGCCCGAGACGTCTACAGGAGCTTGCGGGGCCTGCCGCTGCCCATCGAGGCCGTCGTCCGCACGCGCAAGGAAGTTGCCCAAGCCACCCGGGTGCCCACCTCCCTGGAGCGCAAGGTCCTTGCGGAGGGGCGAATCCTCCATGAGTGAATCCAAGGTCCGCGATGTTGCGTCCTGGATGGCCAAAGCGGACCGCGATCTTCGGTCCGCTCGCCGACTGTACTCCGACCGGCCGCCTCTACTCGACACGGCTGCACACCACTTCCAGGCGGCCGCCTCGGGCTCAAACTGCGCCCCCCTTCACACCCCAGGTTGACCGCCGTTGACAGCCGCGTCCCCTCGGCCTAGCGTTCTAGAAAATAGAACGACACGAGCCCCATGCAGACCCTCTTCAGCGGCCTGATCACCTCCCGGACCCGGATCGAGATCCTGATGCGGCTCTTCCTCAATCCCGCTCGACGCGCCCACCTGCGGGAGCTGGCCGGAGAGCTGGCCGTCTCCCCAAGCCAGGTGCAAAGCGAGCTGCAAAACCTGAGCGCCAGCGGCCTGGTCCGCAGCGCCCGCGAGGGCAACCGCCTCCAGTTCGCCGCCAACCAGGCCCATCCCCTGTATCCCGAGCTCAACTCCATGGTGCGCAAGGCGCTCGGCATGGACCGTATCCTGGAGAGCATCGTCACCCGACTCGGGCGACTGCGGCTCGCCCTGCTGATCGGCGACTACGCCAGCGGCAAAGACAGCGGCTGCATCGACCTGGTGCTGGTCGGTGCCATCGACCAACACAACCTCGCCGACCTGGTCGCCAAGACCGAGCGACAGCTCAGCCGCAGGATCCGCGTCCAGGTGCTGAGCCCAGGGGACTACGCGAGCCTTTCCGCCACCCTCACCGCCGAGCCGCACCTCGTGCTCTGGACCGCGGAGGGGGCCACGGAGCCCGCTGCCCGCAGTGCCTTCGCCGCAGGGGGCAACGCCGCCGAAACAACGGCCGCTCCCGGTTCGAGGGCCGACAGTCACGAAAGCTCGGACGCCAAGGCATCCCGCCGCTCGGCACGGCACGAGACGGATCCATGATCTCCGCGCTGACCACCCACCGCTATCTCCTCGGTCAGCTCGTGATGCGCGACGTGCTGCTCCGCTACCGCGGCGCCATGTTCGGCGTGCTCTGGATCTTCTTGAGCCCATTGCTGATGCTCGCCATCTTCGCCTTCGTCTTTGGCCACATCTTCCAGTCCCGCTGGCCGGAGCAGCCCGACGGCCTCCCCTTCTGGCTGACGCTCTACTCCGGATTGATCGTATTCAATCTCTTCGGCGAGGCCGTGTCTCGATCGCCCTCGGCCGTCCGGGGCTTCCCCAGCTATGTGAAAAAGATCATCTTCCCAGTGGAGATACTCCCGCTGGTGCCGCTCGGGGCCGCCTTGTTCCACGCCGCCTTCAACCTCCTAATCCTGGCGGCGGCGCTCGCCTGGACCGGCCATCTCACCCTCGGGGTCCTGCTCTTTCCCATCCTCCTGCTGCCCGTGCTCCTGCTCGCGGTCGGTCTCTCGTGGTTCCTTTCGGCCTGGGGGGTCTTCATCAAGGACATGAACCAGATCGTCCCACTATTCGTGCAGATGACGCTCTTCCTATCCCCTGTCTTCTACCCGGCCTCCGCTGTGCCCCCGGCGTTGCGCCCCCTCTACGACTTCAATCCACTCGGGGCCGTCATCGAGGCCGTTCGCGCGGCCATCCTCGCCCACCCCGTGTCATGGAGAGCGTGGCTGATCGCATTGGCCGGAGGCACCCTTGCAGCGGTTCTGGGCCACGCCTTTTTCCGCCACAGCCGCGACGAGTTCGCCGATGCCCTCTGACGACATCGCCATCTCGGTTCGCAACCTGACCAAGACCTACCGGCTCTTCGGGCACCCCGGCGACCGCGTCAAACAGTTCCTGAGCCTCGGCCTCAAGCGCTACCACAACGAGTTCACGGCGCTCAAGGACGTCTCCTTTGACATCAAAAAGGGCGAAACCGTCGGCATCATCGGCCGCAATGGCTCCGGGAAAAGTACCCTCCTTCAGCTCATTTGCGGGATCCTCAAGCCCACTTCCGGGACGGTCAAAGCGAATGGCCGGGTGTCGGCACTACTGGAACTTGGGGCTGGCTTCAATCCGGAATTCACCGGCCGGGAGAACGTCTATTTCCAGGGCTCGCTGATGGGATTTACTAAGGTCCAGATGAACCAGCGCATCGACGCGATTGCGGCTTTCGCCGACATTGGGGAATTTATCGACCAACCAGTGAGGTCGTATTCGAGTGGAATGTTCGTTCGGCTGGCATTCGCAGTGGCGGTGCATGTTACCCCCGAGATCCTTATCATCGATGAAGCATTGGCGGTCGGTGACGGCGCATTTCAGGTTAGGTGCCTTGGTCAAATCGATGCGATTCGCAAGCAGGGCGGAACAATCCTGATCGTTACCCACGTACTCGAGCAAGTGGCCCATCACTGTAATCGCGCAATAGTTCTTGATCGGGGGCGTATGATCGAGAATTCAGACACCCCGAAGGCGCTGGCCCGTTATTTATCGCTGCTTAAAGGCCACAATGCATGGGAAGTCAGGGCCTCCTTGGGAAACGGGATGGCCGGGTGGGAATACGTAGCGGACCGCTTTGAGAGCCATCCGGCATACAGTTCCGTTGAAACCCGGTGGGGTGACGGGCAGGCCGTCATCACGGACATCCTAATCGTTCAGCGCGGCTTAAAAAACCCGGATACGCTGATTCCTGGGCTCGCAACCGAAATAAGGTTGCGGGTTGAATATCACGCCGACATCGAGCGACCAATCTACGGCCTAGCGATTAAGTCGGGCGACGGTGCCATAGTGTTCGCCATTAACTCCCGAGAACTGCTCGCTCCGCTGCGTGCACGCCGTCAGTTATTGGCCGACATCGCCCGTCCCTGTTTTGCGTTCACACCCATTTTCCGCGACGGGAGCTACCTAGTTTCTGTAGGCGTTGCCAGCGAGCGGGACGGCGAAATTGTGCCGCATGACCGGCGCTACGACTCGATCGTACTCCGCGTCGCCACTCCGGATCCGGCGACCGACGAAGTCAACATGAGCCCCGCATTCATCCTCAGGGAGGAGACATGAACCGTTCTACTATAGGTAGCCTTGGGGAGTCCGCTCAAGCGGCTCCAAACGGCCCTGCGACGAGCAATCCGCAAAAGCGCTTCTCGGTATTGCTGGCAACAAACCATCTTTTCGGGTGGACGGGATCGGAAACCTTGTTGCTTACCCTGGCCGAGGGACTGCTCGATTGGGGCTGCAATGTAGTTGTCTACGTACGCCACCTAGACCAATCATGGGCTGGTCGCTATCTTGATCCCCGTGCCTTGCTCACCGACAGCATCGATGCTATCCGGCAGCTCGATTTTGACTTGGCTCATGTTCAACACAACGCCTGCCTGGTGGATGTGCGGGCGGCGCTTCCGTCGCTACCTATGCTTTTTTCGTCGCTTGGAGTTTTGCCGTTTCTCGAGCAACCTCCTCCCTTCGATGTAGGTGTTTCCGACTATCTCGCCATTAGCGAGGAGGTAGCTTCCAATCTAGTCAACCACGGCATACCGGAGAGTCAGATACATGTTGTCCGGAATCTCGTAAGCGAACGGCGCTTTTCGCCGTCCACGCCCATTCGCCCGCGTCCAGAAAGAATTCTCGTCCTCAGTTACAAGATGGACGAACCGAGGAGGGCTCTGCTCCGGGAGACCGCTCACAGACTAGGGTCTTCTATTCGATTTGTCGGCGAATCTGGGGTTGTACTTACGCAAGAGCACCTCGCCACGGCTATTAACCAATCTGACGTTGTGGTTTCCCTTGGTAGGGGTGTCGTAGAGGCTATGCTGTGCAGCCGAGTTCCATTAGTATTTGACATTCACGGCGGCGATGGGCTGGTGACGCCTGACAATTTGGACGTCCTGAAGAAACATAATTTCTCGGGGCGATGCTATCGCAAGGAATATGGGGCAGAAGAACTTATCAGTGAACTCAATGGGTATCGTCAGTCATTTGGGGATTCTCTTCGTGAGCTGGCACGGGAACAATTCAGTATGGAGCGGAACCTGCCCCGAATACTTGATATCTATACCAGTATTACCAACGCACCGACATCCCCCTTGCAGCCAACACTCGGATTCTTCGCCGCATTGGCGCGGGAGGACCTTCGTCAGTGCAAACGCCATCAAGAATTCGCGCTCGCCCTTGAGCGTGAAGTCCGGCGCGTTAAGAGAACTGTTTCATGGCAGGTCACCAAGCCACTGCGCTTGCTCGCCAATTCGCCACGTATCGTTGCGGAGTGGTTTTCCCCCCCGAGGACTGACTTTCGCGATCGCTGATTTCAAGCGACGCCTTGCGTATGACTCGACACAAGTACGAATACCGCATTGACCTCGATTCCGACCATGTCGGACCAAGCATTTGCCGCATGGTGGGTCAGGGGAAGCGTGTACTAGAAGTTGGTGCAGGCCCTGGATCTATTACCCGGCTATTGAAGGAACACGGTCGATGCCGCGTTACCGCCGTCGAAGTGGACAAAGCCGCCATCCCTAAGCTCGGTGAATTCTGCGAGCGAGTCCACCAATTCGACCTCAATGATTCGAGCTGGACAGATGCCGTGGCAGCCGAGGGACGATTCGACGTAGTGGTCGCTGCTGACGTGCTAGAGCATCTATACAGTCCGTGGGCAACCCTGCGCGCGATGCAGAAGGTACTTGAGGACACGGGCTACATGGTCGTCTCCCTGCCCCATGTTGGACATCAGGGGCTGATCGCTGGGCTCGCCGCGGGACACTTCGAGTACCGTGATTGGGGCCTGCTAGACCGCACACACATCCGCTTCTTTAGCATTGAGGGTATGCAGCGCCTGTTCGAGGACAGTGGGCTTAAGATCGTAGATGCGGAGTTGCTTACACGGGCCCCCGAGCTCACCGAGTTCGCGGGGGACTGGGCGCGTGCACCAGCGTCGCTTCGTCAGACTCTCGAGCAGTGCTCACACGGACGGATCTACCAAGTGGTTATCAAGGCGGTACCGCAATCAGCGCTGGGGCATGCCCTCAGGCTGTCGGAAATGTCAATGCCGCCACCCACACCCCTGCTTCCTCCCGACGCGTCATTTCGCACGAAGTCGCGCATTATGGTTAAGCTGATTGGTCGACGCTATCTAAGCCAACGCACACGTGCACGTCTGTCGGACGTGCTACTTCGCCTGGGTATCCGACTGTAGCGCCAGCTCAGAATGACACCGCTCCATCCCCGAGGCGCGAACAGCAAGTCCATCCGTGACGTGCGGCTGATTGCGTTCTATCTTACGCAGTACCATCCAATCGAGCAGAACGATACATGGTGGGGCAAGGGCTTTACCGAATGGACCAATGTTACCAAGGCCGAACCCCTTTTCGATGGCCACTATCAACCTCGGCTACCCACCGATTTGGGTTTCTACGATCTGCGCGTTCGCGACACACGCCGAGAGCAGATTCGGATGGCGAAGGAATACGGGATCTACGGTTTCTGTTACCATTACTACTGGTTTTCGGGTCAGCGGCTACTTGAACAACCTTTGGAGGACATGCTCGCGGATCCGCAAAGCGACATGCCTTTCTGTCTGTGTTGGGCAAACGAGAACTGGACTCGGCGCTGGGATGCCGCTGAGCAACAGATTCTTATTGCCCAGCGCTACTTGCCGGATGACAACCTTGAGTTCATCAAGAGCCTCATTCCGTATATCTCTGACCCGCGTTACATTCGAATCGGGGGAGCTCCCTTCCTGATCGTTTATCGTCCGCAGCATTTACCGGATGCGAAGTCCACGCTAGCCACGTGGCGGGCGTATTGCCGGGAGGCGGGAATCGGCGAGATCTATGTCTGTGCTGCACTCACCCACGGTAATACTGACTACGCTCAGTTCGGATTCGACGGAGGAGTCGAGTTCCCGCCACACAACTTGGCCTGTCGGAACGTCGCGGCAAGAATCCCGTTCAAGCAACCATTTCTCGGTTTTGTTGGAGAGTACGAGGAGATCGCTAATCTTTACCTACAGCGCGAGTATCCGCACAAGAATGTCTTCCGTGGTGTGTTCCCTGCTTGGGACAACACGCCGCGGGTAGGCGAAAGGGCCGTGATCGTTTTGAACTCGGGTCCGAGCAATTACGAGTATTGGTTGTCGCAAGCCATTGCACGCACGCGTGAGGATTTTCCCGAGCAGGAGCGGTTCGTATTCATCAATGCTTGGAACGAGTGGGCGGAAGGCTGCCATTTGGAACCCGACAGACGCCACCAACGCGGCTATCTGGAGGCGACGCGCACTGCCTGCCAGGGAAGGTCGACCCGCGGTGGATTTGAACCGGTCGCGATGCTTACAGTGGGTGACGAAGACCGGCGGACCTTGTTTTCGGACCTGCACAAGGTGGTGCGTTTTCACACCTACCGGCTGGCTGGTCTACTGGCCGCTGAACTCAAGAAGTATCCGCGCCTGCGTCGCGTTGTGCGCGGGCTGCGTAACTGCTGCACGTGAGTCAGCGCACGCGCGGCAGCCCGTACCGGACCACCATCCTGAGCTTGTAGGGCAGCGGATCAAACACGGCGAAAAACCCGGCCCCGGCGAGACGCCGTGTCGCCATCGTGCGCCGTCGTTCGGCGCGCAGTTCCGCGTACTGCGTTGCGAGTCCGGCGAATACCGGCAGGTAGATTCTCGTCAGGTAGGCGGGATCGAGCCGCAGCAGCGACAACAGCGTCCCTTCGATCAGGAGCAGCGCGAGATGCAGCGGCAGCAGGAGTTGCATGAAGGGCGCAGGATAGGTCGTCACGATGACGAAGGTCTTGTTGCGTTCCGAAAGCGCGCGCCGCCGGAAGGTCGTGCTCAACTGGCCGCGTTCTAGTTTGCCGCCGCCGAAGCTCTGACCGACGCGGTGGCGGTATCCGGAGACACCCAGCGCGCGCACAGGGTAGCCAGCCAGCCGGGCTCGGCAGCAGAGATACAGATCTTCCCCGATGGAGCCGAACCATTCAGGGAAGCCCTCTAGCTCGTCCCAAAGGGCCTTGTCGATCCAGAGGCAGGCGCCGGCCACGGTACCGACGTCGTTGCGCTTCGGGTCCAGGTTGGGTACGGGGTTGAGAAAGGGGTCGAGCCGGCTGCCGATATCCAGCAGTTCCCCCGACTCGGCGTCGTACTGGGGCAGGGTGAGGATAGCGGGAGATGCCAAGCGCTTGGCCTCGCCCATGAATGTGCTCAGCGCATCGGGCAGCAAAGTGGCGTCGTTGTTGAGCAGCAGGAGATACTCGCCACAGGCGGCCGCCGCCATGCGGTTGTTGGCGATGCAGAAGCCGACGTTTTCCGGGCTTGCGATGAGGTTCACGTCGGGATGGCGGGAGCGGAGGTGGTCCACCGAGCCGTCGGTTGAAGCATCGTCGTGGACGATGATCTCGACCGGAAGGCCGCCGTCTTGCGCACGCACGGAGTCGATGCACGCGTCGATCAGGTCGATGCCGTTGTAGTTGGCGATGCAGACGGATACGGTGGGGGACATCTTAGGGACGGATTCTCGCCACCGTGGCTTTTCGCGTCCTCGGGTCTAAGCCCCTGTTCGGTTGGGGATCGCCGTCACGGCTGCGGGCTGCCCGGAGAATAGCGCTCATACCTGCACCCCAGAAGGCCCCTTGGGGGAGACGCAGAAGGGGCAGGGAAGCTTGGGTCGTTGGGGCGGATTGCGCATACCTGGCGCGCAAACAGTTGGCGGCGGGGTGTCCCCCGTCACCCCAACCCCTCTCCCCGCTGGGGCGAGGGGCTTTTGCGACGCGCGCCTCCGGGGCGAGGGGCCCTCTGCTTCGGGGAGAGGAGCTCTTGCCTCGGGGCGCGGTTGTTTGACGGGTCAAGCTCGCACCAGGTCGGGAAGTCCGACGGCCTCGATGTTCTCCGCAAGGGGCATCCTGCGCTCCCCTGGGTAGACGATGACCAGGCGCTCGAGTCCGAGGGTCTCGATTGCCGCGCGCATCGATTTGGTGACGCGGGGGCTGGCGGTGTATTTGATCTCGAAGCCGATCCGCTTTCCATCCACGGTCGCCAGCAGATCGAGCTCGGCGCCGGCATGGGTGGCCCAGAACCAGATGGCCTCCGCCTCCACTTCGAGGGCGCGGACCGTCTCCTCCAGGGCGAAGCCCTCCCAGGAGGCGCCGAGCTTGGGATGGTGCAGCAAAGCATCGTGGTCCGTGATCCCGAGCAGGGTGTGCAAGAGCCCCGAGTCCCGGAAGTAGAGCTTGGGGGCCTTGACCTGGCGCTTACCCACGTTCTCGTACCAAGGCCGGAGCAGGCGGACCATGAAGGTGGCCTCGAGGATGTCCAGGTACCCGCGCACCGTGGTATCCGCGGCGCCGAAGGAGCGCCCCAGCTCGGAGAAATTGAGGATCTGTCCGTGATAATGGGCCAGCATCATCCAGAAGCGGCGGAGGGACTGTGACGGGATGCCGATGCCCAGCGCCGGGAGGTCGCGCTCGAGAAAGGTGGCGACATAGTCCTTACGCCACTGCTGACTGGCGCCGTCGCTGACCGCGAGGAGGGAGGGGGGAAAGCCGCCCCGCAGCCACAACTGCAATAGTGACGACGCACCGGTCTCCGTGAGCTGGAGCGGGGTCAGCTCGATGTGGCCGATCCGTCCAGCCAGCGTCTCCGACGATTGGCGGATCAGGTCCCGCGAGGCACTGCCGAGGATCAGGAAGCGCGCCGGATTCCCGGGCCGATCGACGAGCACGCGCAGTACCGGGAACAGCTCCGGCGCCCGTTGGACCTCGTCGAGGATCACCAGGCCGCGCAGGTCTTGCAGTGCCAGCTTGGGCTCGGACAAGGCGGCGAGATCGGTCGGGTCCTCGAGGTCGAAGCGGGTCGTCGGCAGGCCCACCAGGCGATCGGCGTACATGCGGGCGAGGGTCGTCTTGCCGCATTGGCGCGGCCCGAGCAGCGCAACGACCGGCTGTACCTCGAAGCGGGATGCGATCTTCTCTAGGTAGCGCTGCCTTTCCATAACGGAATATTCGGTCTAAATAACCGAGATTTCAAGCACGCCATGCGGCTGACGCGCATGCGCCGACCTACGCGAGCCGGTACTCGCGCGCATGCCCGCTGCCGGGCGGCGGGCC
>JBGSUY010000068.1:0-5164 GCA_041753195.1 Chromatiaceae bacterium | reverse complement strand
AGCGGCCCTCGCCGGAGTCCGAGACCTGGCCGCCGAAGGCCTTGAGCTGCGGGTCCTCGTGGAGCGCGACGGCGGTCAGGTCAAGCAACCAGGAGGCCACCACGCTGCCGCGCCGCCACAGTTCCGCCACCTCCGCCACATCGATGTCGTACTGATAGTACTCGGGGTGGCTCAAGGGGGCGGTCTCGGCGTCGGCCTCCCGGTCCTGGCGGCCCACGCCCGCGTGTCGGAGCAGGTTGAAGCCTTCGGCGTAGGCCGCCATCAGGGCGTATTCGATGCCGTTGTGGACCATCTTGACGAAGTGTCCCGCACCGCTGGGGCCGCAGTGCAGATAGCCCCGCTCCGACGGGCTGTGGGCGCCGTCGCGCCCCGCGGTGCGCTCGATGGTGCCGGGTCCGGGTGCCAGGGTGGCGAAGATGGGGTCGAGCCGCTCGACCACCTCGGGCTCGCCGCCGATCATCAGGCAATAGCCCCGCTCCGCCCCCCAGACGCCCCCGCTGGTGCCGCAGTCCACGAAGTGGATGCCTAGGGGCTTAAGTCGTGCCGCATGGGCCATGTCCTCCCGGTAGTTCGAGTTGCCCCCGTCGATGAGGGTGTCGCCGGCCGCGAGGTGAGGGGCCAGGTCGTCGATTACCCGGTCCACCACCGCCGCTGGGACCATGATCCAGCAGGCGCGTGGGGCCTTGAGCTTGGTGCACAGGTCCCCGAGGTCCGTCGTCCCCAGGGCACCCTCCTTGACCAGGGCCTGGACGGCGGCCGGGTCCCGATCATAGACGACGCATTGATGTCCGGCGCGCATCAGGCGCAGGACCATGTTCGCACCCATCCGGCCGAGGCCGATCATTCCGAGCTGCATGGCGGGGCTCCTGTCGTTGGCTTCAAAGGGGGGCGGCGAAGGCCGACGCTGACGCAACGGGAGGTCGACCTGGCAAAAAACCTGGGCGTAATGGGCGCCGTTGGCGCCTGAGGGGGCTTCACCGCAACGTGGTCAAGTCCTCTGCGATGAGACCCCATCTGGATCCATCTATATTCCCGGTCATTTGGGTTCATTTGCGACCAGATCTCTTCGCCTCGATCGGGCAGCGCAGCGGCTCAACCCCCATGGTCTTCCAGCACCACCACGCTGCGTCCTAGGACTTTGACGCGTCCTGGCGGGACCGGGCTCTGCTCCCCCGGCTCCCACACGCCGGGCTCCCTGGACGTGTCCACCGTGAGGAACCACTGGCGGCCCTGAAGGCCGGGCACGGCGAACTCGGCATCCTGCTCATCCATGTTGAGCATCACGTGCAAGGGGGGCTCCCCTTGGGTGGCCCCGGCCAGGGTGAAGGCCAGCCGCCGGTTGAGCGGAATGTCCCAGTCCGGTTGGTTGAGCCCCAAGCCGTGCCAGGTGATGTCTGGCAGTTCCTGTCCAAGGTCCGGGCGTCCAGTGAGGAATCGGTTGCGGGTCAAGGTTGGGTGGCGCCGACGCAGTCGGATGAGGCCGCGCACAAGCTCGAACATGGGGCGGTTCGCTTCCAATCCTCCCCAGTCCAGCCAGGAGATGGCGTTGTTCTGGCAGTAGCTGTTGTTGTTGCCCTGCTTGGTGCGCAGCATCTCGTCGCCCGACAGCAGCATCGTCGCCCCCTGGCTCAGCATCAGGATGGCAATCAGGTTGCGGGCCTGGCGGCGGCGTAGGGCCAGGATCTCGGGGTCGTCCGTGGGGCCCTCAACCCCGCAGTTCCAGGACAGGTTGTGGTTGTGTCCATCCCGATTGTTTTCCCCGTTGGCCTCATTGTGCTTCTGGTTGTAGCTCACGAGGTCCCAGAGGCTGAAGCCGTCGTGACAGGTGATGAAATTCACCGAGTTCATCGGCAGGCGACCGCGGGGCTCGTAGAGGTCACTGGAGCCGGCGATGCGGGTCGCGACCTCGGGGACCAGGCCCGGGTCACCACGGACGAAGGCTCGGATCACGTCGCGGTAGCGCCCATTCCATTCGGCCCAGCGGAAGCCCGGAAAGTCTCCCACCTGGTAGAGCCCGGCAGCGTCCCAGGCCTCCGCGATGATATGGGAGCGGTTGAGCAGGGGTGCGAGCTCGATGTGCCAGAGGATCGGGGCGTGGTACTGGGGGTTGCCGTCCTCGCCCCGGGCCATGGCGCTCGCGAGGTCGAAACGGAAGCCGTCCACGTGCATCTGGCGGACCCAGTAGAGGAGTGAGTCCACCAGGAAGCGGGCCACCAGGGGGTGGTTACAGTTCACGGTGTTACCGCAGCCGGTATAGTCCCGGTAGCGTCGCCGGTCGGCGAAGTCCAGGTGGTAGAAGGTCTCGTTCCCCAAGCCCTTGAAGCTGATGGTGGGCCCCCCTTCGCCGCCCTCGGCGGTGTGGTTGAAGACCACGTCCAGGATGACCCCGATGCCGGCTCGGTGCAGGGCCTTGACCATGTCGCGGAACTCGTCGCGGGCGCGGCCCGGGTCGCTGGCGAAATGGGGGTGGGGGGCGAAGAAGCTGTGGGTGCTGTAGCCCCAGTAGTTCTCCAGCTCCAATCGGGAGGTCTGGACGGGCACATCCTGGGGGTCGAAGGCCATGACCGGCATCAGCTCCACGTGGGTGATGCCCAGGTCCTGCAGGTAGGGGATCTTCTGGATCACGGCCGCGAAGGTGCCGGGGTGGGCCACGCCGGCGCTCGGATGGCGGGTGAAGCCCCCCACGTGCATCTCGTAGATGATGGCGCGGTTCAGCGGCACGAGCCGGGGCTCGTCCTCCTCCCAATCGTAGGTGTCCCGCAGTACCCGGGCCCGCATGGCGCTGGCCAGGTTGTCACCGGGGCGGCAGGCTAGCTCCCGGCTCCACAGCCGATCGCTGACCGTGGTGGCCCAGGGGTCGAGCAGGGCCTTGGCGCCATCGATGCGACAGCCGGTCTCCCGGGTCTCGCAGCACCCGTCCACCCGCCAGTTGTAGTAGGTGCCGTCGGGCAGGTCCTCGACGAGGACGTGCCAGAAGAGAAAGGTACGGTTGGATCGGGGGTCCAGGTCGATGACCTGGAAGGGTGCGGTGTCGTGCTCTCCCTCGAACAGGAGCAGCTCCACCCGCTCGGCGTATCGGGAGATGACGCAGAAATTGACCCCGCCGTCCACGAAGGTCGCGCCGCCCTGGTCCCATCGGCCCGGACGCGCGCGGTACCTGGATTCACTCAATGGCGTCCCCTTCAATTCGGGTTTTTCCCGGACCGACCAATCAGACCAGTTGGGGCCCCTCGGATGCAAGACCCCCCCCCGGGGGGAAGCGCCCCTGGAAGCAGCAAGTTCCGGCTCGCCCGGCCGGAGCTTGCATTTTCCGGGTGCCCCGATACCCTGCCCATTCACGCTCGCTCCTGGTCCCGGGCACCGCCGCTTGCCCTTAACGCCCGCCTACCCGACGCCTCATGACCCTGCTTGCACTCGAATCCGTTGCCCTCTCCTATGGCCTGCCGCCCCTGCTGGAGGAGATCTCCTTCGCCATCGAGCGGGGCGAGCGGATCTGTCTCATCGGGCGCAACGGGTCCGGCAAGTCCACCCTGCTCAAGATCATCGGTGGGGAGGTCCAGCCGGATTCGGGGGCGGTGCGGGTGGGGCAGGGGGCGGCTATCGCCCGGCTGGCCCAGGAGATCCCCGGCCATGCGGATGCGACCGTCTTCGACCTGGTGGTGGAGGGTCTCGGGGATCTGGGTGACCTGGTGGCGGAGTATTACCGCCTGTCCCACGGTCTCGGCGGGCACTCTGGGGCGGGGGATCTGGAGCGCCTGTCGCGGGTCCAGCACCAGCTCGAAGACCGGGGCGGTTGGGCCATCGAGCAGCGCACCGAACGGGTCATCTCGCGACTGGGGCTGGACGCGTCGGCCTCCTTCAACGCGCTCTCTGGTGGGCTCCAGCGGCGGGTCCTACTTGCCCAGGCCCTGGTGCGCGAGCCGGACCTGCTGTTGCTGGACGAGCCCACCAACCATCTGGACATCGACTCCATCGATTGGCTGGAGGGCTTCCTCAAGGACTTCCCCGGGGCGCTCCTTTTCGTCACCCACGACCGGCGCTTCCTGGAGCGCCTCGCCACCCGCATCCTGGAGCTGGATCGGGGGCGCATCACCGACTGGCCCGGGGACTGGCAGAACTACCTGCGCCGCCGAGAGGAGCGCCGCCATGCCGAGGCCCAGGCAAATGCCCAGTTCGATCGCAAGCTGGCGGAAGAGGAGGTGTGGATCCGCCAGGGCATCAAGGCCAGGCGCACCCGCAACGAGGGACGGGTGCGGGCGCTCAAGTCCCTGCGGGAGGAGCGCCTAGCCCGCCGCTCGGAGCTGGGTACGGCGCGCCTACGGCTCAGTGAGTCGGAGCGCTCCGGGAAACTGGTCGTGGAGGCCCAGGGGGTCGGCTATTCGTGGGACGGCCGGCCGCTGATCCGCGATTTAGACACCCTGATCCTGCGGGGCGACAAGGTCGGCATTATCGGTCCCAACGGGTCGGGCAAGAGCACCCTGTTGAAGCTGTTGCTGGGTGAGCTGGAGCCCCGGACCGGGACCATCCGCCGGGGCACCAATCTCCAGGCGGCCTATTACGATCAACTCCGGGCCCAGCTCGACCTGGACAAGACGGTCCAGGAAAACGTGGCGGAGGGGAGCGACCAGGTCCAGGTGGATGGGACCAGCCGTCATGTCCTCTCCTATCTGCGGGACTTTCTGTTCAGCCCGGAGCGGGCCCGCCAGCCCGTCAAGGCCCTCTCAGGCGGCGAGCGCAATCGTCTGCTGCTCGCCAAGCTCTTCACGCGACCCGCCAACCTGCTGGTGCTCGACGAGCCCACCAACGACCTGGACGCGGAGACCCTGGAGCTCCTGGAGGAGCTGCTGATCCAGTTCAGCGGGACCCTGCTCCTGGTCAGCCACGACCGTGCACTCCTGGACAACGTGGTCACCAGCACCCTGGTGTTCGAAGGAGACGGGGTGGTCCGCGAATATGTCGGCGGCTATGAAGACTGGCTGAGGCAGCGCCCGCCGCCGGTCGCCGAGACCAAGCCCAGGCCAACCACGGGTCCCGCCGGGCCGCTCAAGGGGGCCGAGGACGGGTCGAAGGCCCGCCCGAGCGCCAAGCTGAGCTTCAAGGAGAACCGGGAGCTGGGCGAGCTGCCCGCCCGCATCGAGACCCTGGAGGCCGAGCAGGAGGCGCT
>JBGSUY010000067.1:0-1848 GCA_041753195.1 Chromatiaceae bacterium | reverse complement strand
CCGCAGCAGGTGTCGCCCATGCCGAGCTGGGCGGTGATCCCGCGCACGGGCCGCTCGTCATAGCAGATCGCCAGGACCCATCGCCTGGACTTGCCGCTGCAGTCCTGGGGCGGCTGGTCGTAGGGCGGGTCGCACACCGGCTGGCGGGACGGCGTGCAGGCGTTGATCAGGGCACAGATGTCCACCGACTGGTCGCGGCAGACGACGATGTCGTCCCCGCAGGGTGAGACCGCGTAGCCGGTGCGCACCAGGACATGGCCGGGGGCACAGGGATCGCAGGCGACCTCCAGCCCGCAGGCGACACCCCAGCCGTGCAGATAGCGGTTGTGGAGCCGGTTCTTGTCGATGACATACTGCTCCAGGCGGTTGAGGTCCTGGTCGGTGAGCAGCTGGCCGGGGAAGAATCGCGGGCGGCACAGGCATTGGAGACCGCCGCAGGCCGGGCAGCGTGGGGTGCAGTCATCCGCGCAGGGATCGGGCCGCTGGCGCACCGTCGTCCAAGGGGTCGTGCTTTCGTACATGAGGTCGTCTGGCATGACGGATCTCCCAGGGTGGATGCAGGCTAGCCTTGCCGGGTGACGCTGAACCAGCTCAAGAAGGCCCCGCCCTCGATGCAGTCGCCGCTCGACCGGCCTCCGGTAATCCAGGGGGGCAGATGGTTGGCGTCGATCCCGTGTCCGGCTGTATCGCGAATCAGGTCGCCATGCAGCCGGACGCGGTAGGTGCGTCCGGGCTGCGGTGTAGGCGAGGGGAGGAATCGCAGGGTGTTCGGGGTGCCCGGGATGCGCTTGCCGTTGGGGTCGCACGGCTTGTCGAGTCGCAGCACCTCGTATTCGCCGACGAGCTGACACCAGCACTCGACCGCCAGATCGCCGAAGTCATGGGACTGCTCGATGATCTGGCGATGGCTGGTCTCGACGATAAATGACTGCTGCAGTCTGTCCTGCGACAGGTCGGTGGCATCCAGGTCACCGTCGAATGCGATCTCGATCGCCTGGATACGGTTGGCGGGGATCTCCTTGGCATGGGGCCAGTTGATGCGGCAGATGTGCACCAGCTTGGCGCCGCAGCACTTGGGCAGGGTCAGGGTCAGCACCTGATTGGCTAGCACCAGTTCCGGCTCGGTGGAGCAGTCACCGACCTTCAGCCTGGCCTCGATGACCCCCGGGGCGCCGTCCTGGCCGGGGGCGCCCGGAGCCCCTGAGGCACCGTCCGGACCATCGAGGCCGTCCTTTCCGGGTGGGCCGGGAGGTCCGGCCGGGCCCGGCACGCCCCCCTTGAGCTGCAGGCATTCGAGCCACACCTGCAGCGTTGCAGTCGTCGCCAGCAGTCGGCGGGCGCTCAGGTTGTCGATCCGGACAATGCCTTGTGCGATGTCGTCCTTGGCCGCGGGCGGGTCCAGCATCGTCGTGCCCGCGCTATAGTTCGGGAGGTTCGCGAGGACGACACACTCCGGGTCCTCGCAGCCGCCGCAGCCGTCGATCTGGTGACGCAGGTGATCCGCGCAGTTGCTGTCCGCGAGTGCCGTCAGGTCCAGAGTGGCGACCTGGCCGGCGGCCTGAACCAGCACGATGTGGCGGACGCCCGGGGACAGGGCGCGGGGCGCGGCGACCAGGGCCGCCGAGCCCGTCAACAGCGGCTCCATGTCGATGGACTGCACCCAGGCACGGCCAGCATCTTCCTCATAGAGGGTCAGCCAGGGACGGGTGGAACTGCCGGTGGCGGCGAGAAAACGAGGTTCGTGGTCGACGTCGATGCTGGCCTTCAGTGTGCCGGCGGCACGGTCGAGGACATAGACGCGTCGCTCGCCGACACCGGCGCTGGCGACGCCGAGCACGGGCGTCGCGC
>JBGSUY010000066.1:0-8568 GCA_041753195.1 Chromatiaceae bacterium | reverse complement strand
CGGACTCCTTTTCCTACTGCCCGAGAATCCCCGGCGACCCGACCCGCGCCGGATCGCGCAGCGCCCGAGGACCCCCATCGGGGCATCCCAGGAGACCCGGCTGCGAAACTCCTGAGGGGACAACTACCTTGACACTTACCGTTGGCGTTTCCTGCTCGGACGTTGAGCTCCGGCAACACGCCAGGCCGCAGGGCATGGCAGGCGACAGGTGAGCCCCGAGGGAGCCGACAGTTCCGCGTGCCGGCCTGACGCGCGGTTTGGAGGAGCCCGCTACAGGGATACACTGAGGCCTGGTTCCCCGGCCCCATCGCTGGCTACCAAACCACCATGGCACGCATCGTCCCCTCCGATCTCACGCGGCTGGCACTGAGTGGCGCCCACGAGCCGGAGCTCGACACGCTGGCAACGCTGCGCGATACGCTGCCCGACGACTACACGGTGTTCCACGGCGTACACTGGACCCGCCAGTACAAGGGACGGACCCTGTACGGAGAGATCGACTTCGTGGTGCTCAACAATGCCGGGCGTGTACTCTGCATCGAGCAGAAGAACGGCGGGCTCGACGAGAGCGAGGGCAGGCTGTTCAAGGATTATGGGGATGAGCGCAAGAGCGTGGGCGATCAGATCCTGCGCTCCGTCGACAGCATCCGCGACAAATTCGCCTACCAGGTCGGAAAGAAGCCGGGGCTGGACATCGAGTATCTCGTCTACTGCCCGGACCACACGGTCAAACGGGTCTCCGCCGCCGGGCTGGACCGGGAGCGGATTGTGGATGCCACGCAGAGCCGGCAGCTCGCCGCCCACATCCAGGCAATCCTGCCGCCGGCCCCGAGCGGGATGGGCAGCTGGGCGCACCAGGTCCATGCGTTCTTCCGCCAGACCTTCGAGGTGGTGCCCGACGTGCACGCGCATATCAGCGCCCAGGAGAGGACCTACACCCGCCTCTCCCATGGGCTCCTGGAGGTGCTCTCAAACATCGAGATGGAGCCGCTGCGGCTGCACGTGCTGGCTACCGCCGGCAACGGCAAGACCCTGGTCGCCCGGCATTTCTTCGATCAGTGCGTCGAGCGCGGAGGGCGGCCCCTGCTGCTGTGCTTCAACCGTCCGCTGGCCGAGCGGCTCAGGCATCTGGTCGCCAGCGGCGGCATGGTCGCGACCTGGTACCAGTTCTGCGATGAGTTCCTGAAGTCCCGGGGTATCCAGCTCGACTACGCGGCCATGTGGGGTAACCCGGGCTTCTGGGTCGCGGCGGCGCGGCAGGTGGAGGAGCAGGCCCTCGCCGATTCACCGTCGGGCGACTGGCGCTTCGACACCCTGATCGTCGACGAGGCGCAGGATTTCGAGGGGGACTGGTTCGAGGCGGTGCGGCTGTTCCTGCGCGAAGACGCCGCCGTGCTCTGGCTAGAGGACCCGAATCAGAACGTCCGAGGCGTCGACCCGCCGGTGCTGCACGGCCAGGGATTCGTCGGCTACCGCTCGCTGCTTAACTACCGCTCGCCCGAGCGCATCGCCCACTTCGTCAGCACGGTCCTGCCGGAGCTCCCCTTCACCTGCGCCAACGACCTGCCGGGGCTCGGGACCGGAACCGTCTTCTACGACGACCCGAGCGAGCAGCCGCGCCTGGTCGGGCGCCTCGTTGGGCGCCTGCTCAACGAGCGCTTCCGCCCCCAGGACATCGCCGTCCTCTCCTGCCGCGGTCTTGAGAGCACCGCTTTCAAGGAGGTCGAGCGCGTGGGCAACCACACCCTGGCCCGATTCACCGGCGAGTACGATCTGTTCGGCAACCAGGTCTATTCGAAGAGCCAGATCCTGTTCGACACGGTGCGCCGCTTCAAAGGTCAGCAGGCGACGGCGGTGATCCTGACAGACGTCGCCCCGCGCGAGCATCATCTCCTCCAGGAGATGCAGGTCCTCTTCTGCGGCATGACGCGGGCCACGGTGCGGCTGGACTTGGTCTGCGACCAGACGAACGCCTGGGTTGCGGGGCGGCTGGCGGACGTCGCTTAACGCGGCGAGACTCGCTCCAACGCAGACACCCTCCGTTCTCGTCTCTCTACCGCACCGGAGCGTCTGCCATGTTCCTGGATAGCGATCGACCAGAAACTGGCCTGATGCCGCTCAGGAACCCACGAAGGTCTGCCGACTCGGTCACTCCTTGTGCTTGAAGAGAAGCCATCGGTCCGGTCCGGCACGCGGAAAGCGTATCAGCGTATAGGTCCCGCCAAGTCGATCACCCGCAAGTTGGAAGGTAATTCGCTGGTCGCTCCAGCGGCTCACCACAAGGTTTCCAGTATCCCAGATTTTGATCTTTCCGGCCCCGTACTCGTCTTGCGGGATCTCGCCTTCGAAGTCCCCGAAGCCCAGGTCATGGTCCTCGACCCGGATCGCCAAGCGGCGAATTCCAGGTGTTCGCGGGACCGGCTTTCGCAGAACCCAGCTCTTGAAGACCCCTCCCCACTCGAGCCGAAAATCATAGTGATGCGTCCTGGCAAAGTGCTCCTGGACAACAAACCGTGGCCGCACGGGCGTAGTCACGGCGTCACCAGAAATTCTTCGAGGGAAGTCACCCGCGGAATCAGCCTCCCCGATTTGCCGGCCACCATCCGCACTACCTGCCTGGACTGCTGCGGCCCGTAGCTGACGTGCAGCGGCAGATCGTCGCCGTAGAAGTAGAGCCGGTCGAAGGGGGTGTTGGCGACGATCCACTGGGAGACCTCAAGCATGCTCTCGTCGTCAACGATGAAATCCACCGCCGCCCCCAGCCGCTCGCAGACGGGTTTGCCGAGGCGGTTGTGCTCGCACGCGGCGTGCTGGTCCCGCTTGGGGTCGATGCGGCCGGGGATCTTGCGGGACAGCTTCGGCGAGCAGAAGCCGAAAGTGAGCCGGATCATGCCGAAGTAATCGATCACCGGGTCGAGGACCTGCACCGTCAGGTCATGAAGGGCGCTGTAGCTCTCCGGCCGCTGGGGCAGGTTCGGTAGGCCGATCCGCGCCTGGGTCTCGCCGCACTCGATGATCTGGCGGAAGGTCAGATACCGCCCGCAGGGGTCGTCCAGGCCCGGGATGCTGGTGGAGCACACCAGCGCGAAGCCGTCCACCAACCACCGGTTGGTCGCCAACGTCACCAACAGCTCGCCCGGCCCCGGGCCGTAACCCGAGAAATCGACCAGCCCCAGTCCCTCCAGCGCCTCCTCGAAGGCAACCTGCTCCGGATAGTTGGGAAACTCCTCGTTGATGTAGCGGGACTTGCGGTACAGGAAGGGCGGCTCGTACTCCTCCCCGTAGGCGAAGTAGCCGATGTCTTACTCCCGCAGCTTGATCTTCACCCGCTCAACCATTCGCGGCAGCGCCTTTCTCTCGAAGTCGTCATAGCGCATCAGGCTGACCTTGCCCGAGCCGATGTGGATCTTCAGCAGGTCGGCGTTGCGGTAGTCGCCATACAGCACCGCCGCGCAGCCCACATAGATCCGCAGCAGGGGCGGAAGCTGCTCGACCATGCTCGTGTGCAGGGTGAGCGCCCCGCGGGACTCGCCTGCCCCTCGCGGGAGCGGCGCAGCCGCCGCAACCGACTGCCTGACGCCATCCTCAAGTTCCAACCACCTCAGTCCATGCTCAGCCGCATGCCGGCAATCCGCCTCGATAGCGTCCACATCCGCGATGCGGAACAGCAGCGTCCGGGCCGCCGCATGGACGCCCGCGTAGTCGCCGAAGAAGGTCTTGATATCGAGCTGGAGTCCGCGCTCCAGGTGTTTGTAGGGGTGGCGTCGCTCGAACTGGTTCAGTGCCAAGTAGACCTCCAGGTCCGCAATGCGGGAGTTGCGGGAGCGCTCGACCTCAGCGAACCCTTTTCGCCCCTCGACGAACCGCAGCGCGCGGCCGAGGCTGCCGAAGCCCTCGGTCAGCGTCACCAGATCGTCCACCTCGGACTTGTCCGGCGTCCTGCCCAACGACACCCACGTTTCCCATAGCCGCTCCAGTGGTTCCCGGTACACCTGATACCGCTCCTCGGCCCGATCGCGCCGACGAGTCGCCGGTCGCTCCCGCTGGACCACCGACGGTCCGCGCAGCAGGTTTCGCCGACTGCGGTAACGGTCCACCAGGAAGCACTGCTCCGCGTCCTTTCGAGGCTCAATCACACGGCCTGCAGGCCCCCTGTGTACGCTTCGCAGCCGAGGTCGCCCTCGCACCACGCAACACTCGGTTCCGGTGGATGGCCAGTCCTTACCGGTTCGGGACTTGCTCCCGGCGGGTCGCGATAAGAGGTTTCCGATTGCTTACATCCGTTTGGCTTTCTTCCCCCTCTTCCAGGCTTTGCCTGGCGCAATATGTGAAGCTTCACATAGGCGCGTTGAGCCGTCAGTGGACGAGCCCACGTTCACCGACAGCTCCTGGGACGAAGGAGATGGTGGCAACGGCGGTTGGGGCTCACCAGGCGGACCGCCCATGCGCAGCCGTCTGAGCTCTCGAGACTTACGGCGGGCCTTACGGGAGTGCTGATGATGACCGCTGGGCTGCTGGCACCGGGGGCAGGCCCCTACGCGCGCCCGTTGCCTTCACCTCCGCGGGGTCTCCGGCTGCGCGGGGCCTCCGGCACAGCCTTGGCCCGGCCACACAGCGATGAACCGACTGACCACGAGGGTGGGCTCTGTGCCCTCCCCATCCATCTTCGGCCGCTCGACGAGCGAGCCTTCGAAGGTTGTGTAGAGCGCACCCCCGGGCTCCGTGACCGCGGCCAGGTAGGCGCGCTCGGCGCTGGGCCAGTCTGCCTCGAAGGCGACGGGGTAGCGACGGCCGGTGAGGCACTCGGTGAAGCTGGCCGCATCGGCCAGGTAGCGCAGCTCGCCGCCGAAGAAGGTGGTGAGGTCGCTGGGTGTGAGGGTCCCGTCGCTGCGCAGGCTGTAGTCGAGGACGGAGTCGATGGGGTTGCCCTGGAGATCGAGCTGCCGCAGCTCGTCGGGCCCGATCACCTCGAACTGCAGGGGCATCTCCGCGCCGCCGGTGAGGATCAGGGCTCGGCGATCGCCCTCGAAACGCCAGCGCCCCAGGTCGCCGCGAACCAGGTCTCGGTCCAGCCACTCCCGGCGCAGGTGAAAGACGTTGTCCGGCCAGAGGTCGAGGTGATGGCGCACGCCGGGGCAGTCGGCGCAGGGCAGGACGCCGCGAAAGGTGGCAGGCAGGCGCAGGCCATGGGTCGCGCCCACCTGACGCAGGAGGATCTCGACGCTCTCCGGCTGGCCGGCGCCGAGCACCGGGTACAGGGTGTCTGAGGTGAACAGGAGCCGGCCGTCCAGGGTGATCCTTGCGCGCACGGCGTAACGGCCGCGGGGATCGATGCGGGCGGGATCATAGGGGATAGCGAAAGCGAAGGGAGAGCCCGAGCTGCCGTCGAGGGTAACGCCACCCAGGGGCTCGGCGGGGGCATCCGCCCGGGCGACGTCCGCGAGGGTAGCCTCGAACAGGGCGCCGGCGGGCAAGGTGAGGCCCTCGCGATAGAACGCGGTTCCCCGCACCTTCGGCTCGGCCGCTCCGTCCCCGTCCGACGCCCCCGGCGTGGCGAGCGGAGCCATTAGGGACAGCGTCGTCAGCAGCATCATCCAGCGAAGCATGAGGTGTCCTCGAACGAAGGGGGCGTCGGATTCGGCAACCAGGCGTCCCTGGCGCCTCTGTCGTCACACTGAGGCAGCAAGGATCCCGTAAGGATCCCGGGACAGACCACGAAATCGCTGGAACTGCAGCAGGAAGTCCGCCCGGGAGCACCTGCGATGTATCCACCTGGAGACGGCGGGGTCAATGACGTTTTGGTTAGCCGGCCAAATTCCGTGGCGGCACAGCCCCGAGCTGGCCGCTGTCTCGGAGGCCTAGGAGTTTAGCTGCTTGTTGCAGTTAGTCCGACCCAGGCGTCTGCCGGGCGCGGGGACGCTCCTTGCACTATCTTGATGGCTAATCACCGTGATGGATTCTTTCCAGCATGATGAAGACCCGAGTCCAGCTGTCCGACGGCCTCCACCATGAGGCCGGGCGGGTCGCACCGGAGCGCGTCATCTCCGTGGAGCTAACACCTTTCGATCGCCGAATCGATTCGGCGATCGCATCACGCCGAGGCACAAGGAGCCATCCATGCTGAAAAAACTATCTGCCGCCGTCCTGTTGGCCCTGGGCGGCCTGTCCGCCCAAGCCGCGGAATTTGTCCTGACCGATTCCCAAGCCGGCACCGACCTGGGCAACTGGAAGGTCACCAGCGAGCAACTCGGCATCAAGGGCGCCGCCCCGTTTGCCGTCGAGAAGAAACGCCTGTATGGCGGCAGGCAGGAAGGTGTCGATGTGCTGATCGTGGACAACGGCGTCATGCAGATCACCTTGGTGCCAACCCGCGGCATGGGTATCTATGAGGTGACGAGCAGCGACCTTCGCCTCGGCTGGGAATCCCCGGTCAAGGAGATCGTCAACCCGGGCTTCATCGACCTGGAGAGTCGCAATGGCCTGGGCTGGCTGGATGGGTTCAATGAGATGCTGGTGCGCTGCGGGTACGAGTGGACCGGACACCCGGGCGTCGATGACGACGGCTTCCTGAAGAGCCTGCATGGCCGGGTACAGAACACGCCCGCTTCCGTGGTCAGCGTGACTATCGACGAGCAGCCTCCCCATGCGATCCACGTCAAGGGCCGGGTGGACGAGCGTACCTTCAAGTTCAGCGATCTAGTGACCTGGACCGAGCTGAGCGTGGTGCCGGGGGAGGCCAAGTTCGCCCTGCACGATCGGCTGACCAACATGGCGGATTACGAGAACGAATACCAGATCATCTACCACGGCAATTTCGGCGTCCCAATCCTGGAGGAAGGCGCCATGGTCAACACCCCGGCCAAGGAGGTTTCTCCGTTCAACGACTACGCCAAGGCGGGCCTCAAGGGCTGGCAAACCTACCTCGGGCCCACCAAGGACTTTGACGAGATGGTGTTCAACATTGTCCCTTACGCCGATGCCAAGGGCGACACCCTGGCCGTGCTGCACAACAAGGCCGGCGATCGCGGCGTAGCGGTGGGTTACAACCTGCACCAGCTACCGGTCCTGACCCTCTGGAAGAACACCGACACCAAGAAACAGGGCTATGTCACCGGCATCGAGCCTGGCACCAGCTACGCCTACAACACCAAGTACCAGCGCCCCCTGGGCCTGGTGCCCAAGATCCAGCCAGGCGAGACCAAGACCTTCGATCTGACCTACAGCCTGTTGCGAAGCAAGGCCGATACCTACCAGGCCCTCAAGCAGGTCGAGGCCATCCAGGCGGATCGCAGCACCGAGCTGCGCGAGGAGCCACTGGTGATACTGCCCAAAAAATAGGTGCCGGCGGGTGGAACTCGTTGGCGCACGCGGCGAGCTAAGGCGCGACATCACCCGGCTCTGTCCGGCACCCTGGCCTAGACCAACCAGCAGGCGCCGGCACATGGCGCATTTCAGACCGGCTTTGGCACTTAGTCATCGGCCCCTTGGCCGGACATCATCAGGACCGACGGATCGTCGGCGCCACTTGCGGCCAACTGGGCGAAGACTCTGCCGCCGAGGAGTGGGCCCTGGGCAACGGCACCCTCGACTACGAGCGGGTGCTGGATCTGGGCTACCGCATTCAGCTCACCAATCTCGCCTATGTCCAGCGGGACATCCAGTACGTGTTGAACTCCGGTGGGACCGGGGACATCCAGAACGCAGCTCGGCGTCTCGCTTTGAATCGCGTCCAGCGCGACGGGGAAGGTTTCCGCCGGCGGGGATCTCTGAGCGATTCAAGAACGTCCGTGTATAAGGCGATTCAACCTATTTATTCAGTTTGTTTTCTAAACCGCACCCTGCCGAAGCCGAGACGGGCTTCACGGGCTGGTCCAAGCAAGCACAACGCGCTCCACTCCGGACGCGGTTTAGAAAACGGAGGAATGGCATGATTTCACTCGATCCAAGGGCGGTGCGCCTTGGCGCTCGGGCGACCGACAAGACGGACGCCATCCGTCAGGTCGGCCAGATCCTGGTCGATGCCGGGTTCATCGAGCCCGGCTACGTGGACAGCCTGCTGGCGCGCGAGAAGGTGGCCAACACCTTCCTCGGCAACGGCATTGCCATCCCCCACGGGGTGCCCAAGGACCGCGGCCTGATCAAGCAGACCGGCGTGGCGGTGCTCCAGGTCCCGGCCGGTGTGGAGTGGAACCCGGGTGACCGCGTCCACCTGGTCGTGGGGATCGCGGCCAAGTCCGACGAGCACCTGCAGATCCTGTCCAACCTGACCGATGTCCTGGGCGACCCCGATGAGGCTGCGCGCCTGGCCCATACCACCAATCCCGCGGATATCCAGCAACGTCTGTCCTCCGGCGCAGCGGCCGCGGAGCGGCCGGCGCCGGAGGCCCTGCCGGCGGACCTCCCCAACTACTTCGACCTGGTGATCAGTGGCCCTCACGGCCTGCACGCCCGTCCGGCGACGGCCCTGGTGGGCATCGCCAAGGGCTTCGAGGCGACCATCCGGGTGCGCCACGGCGACCGCGCCGGGGATGCCAAGAGCCTGATCGCGCTGTTGAATCTGGGGGTCGA
>JBGSUY010000065.1:0-12397 GCA_041753195.1 Chromatiaceae bacterium | reverse complement strand
GGGGCCTCCTCGGCCAGGCCCGTCGGCCGGCGGATACGCAGGGCCGCTGCCGCCATCAGTCGCCGTACTCCTCGGCCCGCCGGGCATCGCCCTGTACCCGTTCCACCGGGTAGCGCCGTTCGTTGATGGCGATCTTGCGGTAGGCGGCGGCGATGGGATCAATACCCAACCGTTCACTGAGCCGGACCAGGTAGATCAGGCAGTCCGCCAGCTCCTCGCCGACGCGCTGCCGCTTGTCCGGGTCCAGGTTGGCGCTCTGCGCCTCGGTGAGCCACTGGAAGTGCTCGGTCAGCTCGCCCACTTCCCCCGCCAGGGCCATGACCAGATTCTTGGGTGAGTGGAACTGCTCCCAGTCCCGCTCGCGGGCGAAGTGCAGGAGACGGGCGTTGAGGTCGTCCAGGCTGTCCATGGCTTAGGACTCCGCCAGACGCTGGCGGGCCCGGGCGATGGCTGCGCGCACTTGACGAGGAGCCGTGCCGCCCAGGTGGTCGCGGGCGGCCACCGAGCCGTCCAGGGTGAGCACGGCGTAGACGTCGGAATCGATGTGCGGCGAGAAGCCCCGCAGCTCTTCCAGGGTCAGCTCCGAGAGGTCGCGCCCCTCCCGTACCCCCAGCGCCACCGCCTGGCCCACGGCCTCATGGGCGTCCCGGAACGGGACGCCCTTGCGGACCAGGTAGTCGGCCAGGTCCGTGGCGGTGCTGAAGCCCTGGGCGGCCGCGGCGCGCATGCGTTCGCGGTCGCAGCTCAGATTGGCCATCAGGTCCGCGTAGACCTTGAGGCAGCCCTTCAGGTTGTCCACGGTGTCGAACAGGGGCTCCTTATCCTCCTGGTTGTCCTTGTTGTAGGCGAGCGGTTGACCCTTCATCAGGGTGAGGAGTCCCATCAGGTGGCCGAAGATGCGGCCCGCCTTGCCGCGCACCAGCTCGGGCACGTCCGGGTTCTTCTTCTGGGGCATGATGGAGGAGCCGGTGCAGAAGCTGTCGGAGAGCTCCACGAAGGCGAATTGGGCTGAGGACCAGAGGATCAGCTCCTCGGAGAAGCGGGAAAGGTGCATCATCAGGATCGCCGCCGCGGCGGTGAATTCGATGGTGAAGTCCCGATCGGAGACCGCGTCCAGTGAATTCTCCGCGGGCCGGTCGAAGCCCAGGAGCCCGGCGGTGAAGTGGCGATCGATCGGATAGGTGGTCCCCGCCAGGGCGGCGGCCCCGAGTGGCATCACGTTGACCCGCCGGCGGCAATCGGCGAGCCGTTCCCGATCCCGCTCCAACATCTCGAGCCAGGCCATCATGTGATGACCGAAGGTCACGGGCTGGGCCACCTGCAGATGGGTGAAGCCGGGCATCAGGGTCTCAGCCTCGCGCTCCGCCAGGTCGACTAGGGTCCCTTGTAGCCTCAGGATGGCTTCACGGATAGTGTCGATCTCATCGCGCAGCCACAGCCGCACGTCGGTAGCCACCTGGTCATTGCGCGAGCGTCCGGTATGTAATCGCTTGCCGGCATCGCCGATGGCGGCCGTCAGGGCGGACTCCACGTTCATGTGGACGTCCTCCAGGGGGATGGACCACAGGAAGTCGCCGGCATCGATCCGAGCGCGGACCGCCTCCAGGCCGGACACGATGGCGTCGCGCTCGGAGCCGCTCAGGATGCCTTGACGGGCGAGCATGGTGGCATGGGCGATGGAGCCCGCGATGTCGTAGCGGTAGAGCCGGCGGTCGAAGTCGACGGAGGCGGTAAAGGCCTCGACGAAGGCGTCGGTGGGGGCGCCGAAGCGTCCGGCCCAGGGCTTGGAAGAGGGGTTTTGCTCTGGCATCGAGAGACCCGGCCATAAATAACGAATGAAGATTCTACACGCTACCCCCGAGCGGGGTTGGGCCCAGGGGTTGGAGGAGGCTGTCGCGCAGGAGCCGCCGCGGCGCGCCACTTTTCTGCCCGACTTCTGCCGCTTTCCGGTGGCCATGGGGACTATCCTGACCTCCCAGCTCCTCGGGGTGACCCTGGCACTGGCCTCCTCGTGGCAAGGCGCCAACTTCTGGGAGCGGTTGGCGCTCCTCTCCTTGCACGTCCTGACCATCGCGCTGCTGGGCAGCGCGGCCCTGTGTGCCCTGCGTCCCCTCCTGCGACGGTGCGGGGACCGCACCGCAGCCGTGCTGGCCTGGTTGCTCCTGATCGTAATCGCCGCCCTGGTGACCTGGGGCGCCTATCAGCTCGCCCCCCTCCCGCTGCGGGCCGAGCTCTTACCAGAAGGTGACCTGGAGGCCCTGATGATTCGCAGTTTGGGAATCAGTGCCATCCTCGGGGCCATGGTGTTGCGCTACCTTTACCTGCACCACATGTGGCGCCTCCAGGTCGAGGCCGAGGCCGAGGCGCGTTTTCAGAAGCTCCAGGCGCGGATTCGCCCGCACTTTCTGTTCAACAGCATGAACACCATCGCGAACCTCACCCAGACCGACCCGGGGTTGGCGGAGGAGGTCGTCCAGGATCTCGCGGATCTGTTCCGCGCAACCCTGTCCGAGGCCCATGAGGGCTCGACGCTGGCGAAGGAATTGGAGCTGGCCTACCGTTACTTGAACATCGAGAAACAACGGCTCGGAGAGCGCATGCAGGTGTTGTGGGACGTGGAAGAGCTCCCAGGGGACGCCCCCTTGCCGCCCTTGATCCTGCAACCCCTGGTGGAGAACGCCGTGTATCATGGGATCGCGCCCTCGCGCCGTCCTGGTCTGATCCAGATCAGCGGCCGCTACCGCCAAGGGCGGGTCAACCTGAGCGTGCGCAACTCCCTACCCGGGGAGAACGAGCAGGCGAATCGGCACACGCGCGGTAATCACATGGCGCTGGACAACGTCAAGCAACGCATGGCGGCCATGTTCGAGGGCGAGGCGCAGGTCATCGTCGCGCGAATTGAGGGCGACTATCAGGTGCGTCTGATATTTCCCTACCCATGGAGGCGCCAATGAAGGTCCTGGTTGTTGACGACGAGTCGCCGGCCCGCCAGCGGCTGGTCCGAATGCTCTCGGAGATTCAGGGAAACTATGAGCTAGCCGGGGAGGCCACGGACGGGATCGAGGCCCTCGAGCAATGCCGCTCCAAGCCGGTCGACGTCGTCCTCCTCGACGTCCAGATGCCTGGGATGAATGGGCTCGAGGCGGCCAAGGAAATTGCGAGGATTCAGCCGCCCCCCGCGGTGATCCTGGTGACGGCCTACGAGCAGTATGCGCTGGCCGCCTTCGAGCACCAGGTGGAGGATTACCTGGTCAAGCCGGTGCGTCGCGAGCGCCTACAGGAGGCCTTAGAGCGCGTGCGGGTGCCCACCCGGCCCCAGCGGACTGCCCTGTCGAACCAAGAGGACCTCCACCCCGGCCGTCGCCACTTCCTCAGCGCCCATTATCGGGGCGGCCTGCAGACCGTCCCCATCGAGAACATCATCTACCTTCAGGCCGAGCACAAGTACGTGACGGTCCGTCACACCGGGGGGGAGATCCTGGTGGACGAGTCGCTGAAGTCCCTGGAGGACGAGTTCCCGGACCTGTTCGTGCGCGTCCACCGCAATGCCCTGGTGGCCAAGTCCCGGCTCTCGGGCCTGTCCAAGGGATCGGATGGGGGGGTCGAGGTGCGCCTGCGCGACTGCTCGGAGCATCTGCCCGTGAGCCGCCGGCACCTGGCGGAGATCCGCCGTTGGCTGCGCAACGGGGTCGGCTGAAGGTCTTCCCAAGCACGCGCTCGCAGATAGGCGCTGAACCCGGGGGCCGTAACTCCGGGACTGCCGCCGCTCCCGGGTCGCCTTTTGGAGGTCGGCCTTCAGGCCGACTCAGCCCCCACCCGAGCCCCCCGGCGGCTCCCCCAGTGCCAGTAGCCGGCGGTTAGCAGTCCGATCCAGGCAATGGAGAGCCAGCCGATGATCCCGTCGTAATCCCCGGTCAGGAAGGCGAGGTCGGAGCTCGGATTGCCATCCGTGAGGCGACGGGTCAACTGGATCACGAAGACCCAGCCCGCATGGAGGCCGATGCACCAGCCGATGTGGCCGGTGCCCTCCCGCACCAGGGCGAGGAAGACCCCCACCATCAGCAGCGCCAGGGCCGTGTCCAGGTGGCGCCACTGGAAGACGTCCAGGAATACCCCCGTGAACATGGCCCAGCTTCCATCCCAGTCGAAGGGGACGCCGGGGGGCAGGGCCCCGGGCTTCAACAGGTGGAGCACCGCATAGAGGGCCGAGCTCCAGAGGACCGCGGGGGCCAGCCCGTCGCGGCGGCGGATCGCGGCGAAGAGCGCGCCGCGGAGGAAGGTCTCTTCGAGGAACCCGACGAGAAGACCCCCGATCAGTGCCTGGGTGGCCGTGCGGGCGATCCAGGACCAGGATCCCGGTTCCGGGTCAGGCACCCGCACCGCGAGCCCAAGGAGGGCGAGGGCTAGCCCCAAAAGGATCAGCACCCCCAGGACCCAGCCCAGGCCGAGCGCCCGCAGAAACGCGGGGCGGGACGCCCCGTAGCCCAGGTCGGCCCGGTTGGCCAGCTGGAGCCGCAGGAGCAGGGGCCAGATCCCGAGCAGGATCAACACCTGCGCCAGGCGCCCCATGACCCGCTCCGGTGGGTAGTCCACCCAGCCGGTCTGCATGAGTGGAACGGCGAGGAGCGCCGCCGCGGCCAGGCAGAGGAACAGGTAGGCGAAGAAGAGGGCGGTGGTGCGCATGGAGGTGGGACTGGGTGGCCGGTCGACGGCCGATTCTAGCGCAACCCCTCGGTCTTTCTTGTCCCCCCGTGTCCCGGGGCCGACAATAGACGCCTGTTAACTTAAGTCCCGTTGCGCGCCCATGCCCCCGCGAACCAGGTTGTTGGACTGATGTGCGGGATCGCGGGTTTCGTCCTGCGCGATGGCGGCCGCCCCAACCCGGCGGAGCTGATGCGCATGGGGGACGCCCTGGCCCACCGGGGACCAGACGACCGGGGCATCCACATCGCGGGCCCCGTCGGCCTGGCCCAGACCCGGCTGTCCATCATCGGGCTGGCCACCGGGCACCAGCCCCTGGTGTCCGAGGATGGGCGCCTCGCCCTGGTGGCCAACGGCGAGGTCTATAACTACCTGGAGCTGAACGCCGAACTGAGGGCCCAAGGGCGCCGGCTGCTTACCGAGTCCGACTCTGAAACCATCCTGCATGCCTATGCGGTGCTGGGTCTCGGGTTTCTCAATGAGCTGCGGGGCATGTATGCCTTCGCCCTGCACGACGCCGGGGCGGGGCGCCTGATCCTCGGGCGCGACCGCCTCGGGATCAAGCCCCTGTTCTATGTGCGGCTGCCGGACCGCATCGCCTTCGCTTCCGAGATCAAGGCCCTGCTGCCCCTCCTGTCCCGAGGTCCAGAGGTCGATCCGGGGGCCCTACGGCAGTTCCTGCAGAATCAGTTCGCGACCGGTGAGGACACCATCATCACCGGCATCCGTCGGGTCCTGCCGGGGGAGGCCCTGATCATCGACGCGGGCCTCGCGGTGCGCCGCCACCGGTACTGGTCCGCCCTGGACGTGCCGCCGCGGGCCCGGGGGCTGGACGAAGCCCAGGCGGAGCTGGATCGGCTCATGGATCAGGTGATGCGCGAGCACATGCGCTCGGACGTCCCCTTTGGACTCTTCCTCTCCGGCGGGACCGACTCGGCGATCCTGGCGGAGCGTCTCGCGGCCCTGGGGGCTGGACCCATCAAGAGCTTCTCGGTCGGCTACCAGGGGGCATCGCGGGCGGACGAGCTGGACGAGGCGATGCGTATCGCCGCTTACTTTGGCCTGGACCACCGGGCCTTGCGATTGACCCTGCCCCGGGTGTTCGGCCGCATCCCCCACACCATCTGGTCCGCCGACGAGCTGATGCGGGACTACGCGAGCCTGCCCACCTCGATTCTGGCCGAGACCGCGGGTGCGGAGCTCAAGGTGGTCTTCTCGGGGGAGGGGGGGGACGAGGTCTTCGCCGGCTACCGGCGCTACCGCCCGAGCCTCGCCGAGCGTTGGTTCAAGGCCCTGCGCCATCCCGGCAGCGGGGGTTTCCGCACCCGCGGGCAATGGGCCCCCCGATGGTCCCGGCGTCTGTTCGGACCGGCTTTGCAGGCCGTTGCGGTGGGCGACCGGACGTCCTTTCTCGCCGCTTGGGGCCAGACGCCCCCAGGTTGGTCGGACCTCAAGCGGCGCCAGTACGTCGACCTGGTCACGGCCCTGCCGGACAACCTGCTGGTCAAGACCGACCGCATGCTCATGGTCTTCTCCCTGGAGGGGCGGGTGCCCTTCCTCGACCACCGCCTCGTGGAATTCGGCTTGTCCCTGCCGGACGATCTCAAGGTGCGGGGTCGTCAGGGCAAGTGGCTGCTCAAGCGCTGGGCAGGCCCGAGGCTGCCGGCGGGGCATCTGGAGCGGCCCAAGCGGGGATTCCACGTGCCCGTGGGGGATTGGTTGACGGGTGATGTGGCCGCCCGTCTGGGGGAGGCCCTGATGCGCAACCGCGGCATCCGCGACTGGTTTCGGGTGGAGGCCGTCCCCGACCTGGTGCGCGCCCGCCAAACGGGACGGGGCGGCAGTCGGGAGCTCTTCGGACTCTTGCAGTTCGCGATCTGGCACCGGCTCTTCATCGAGCAGCCGGGCCTCAAGCCCAGTCCCGACGAGGACCCTTTGGAATGGGTGTGAAGGGAGTGGCGAGTGGCGAGGGCCGAGTGCCAAGCGCCGAGGGCAAAGCGCCGAGGTGGACATGGTTACCTGCCAGAGCCCAGGCCGGCTGTCCCGCGCTGAGGTCGCGCTCAAGGGCCGATGGGCAGTCCACTGCCCGGGCGCGGCGTGCCCAGCCTTAAAATCACTCGCCACTCGCCACTCGCCACTCGCCACTCGCCACTCGCCACTCGCCACTCGCCACTTCTTCATGCGCATTGCCTGCTTCTTCTCCACCTCCGGCCATAGCGGGGTCGATCGGGCGGCGCGCCATCTGATCCCCGCCCTGGCGCGCCGGGGCTTTCCGGTGGACCTGCTGAAGGTGCGCGGCCACGGCCCAGACCTGACGGAGGTTCCGCCGGGCGTTCGCATCCTTGATCTCGGCTGCCGCCACACCTATGGCTGCCTGCCGGGTCTGGTGGGATATCTGCGGCGGGAGCGCCCAGTGGTGCTGCTGACGGACAAGGATCGGGTGAACCGGACGGCGCTCCTCGGGCGGCTCCTTGCCCGGGTGCCCACGCGGCTTGTGCTGAGCTCCGGGACCACCATCTCCATCGATCTCGCGACCCGCGGCCCCCTGGAGCGCTGGGTGCAGCGCCGCTCCATGGGCCGGCTCTATCCCTTCGCCGACCAGGTGATTGTCACCAGCGCGGGGGTGGCCGATGACATGGCCGCCTACACGGGGCTTGACCGGGGGCGCATCCGGGTGGTGCCTTCCCCGGTGGTGCCCGAATGGCTCTTCAGCGCCGAGTTGCCCCGACCAGACCACCCCTGGTTTGGGGACCCGGAGGCCCCCCTGATCCTAAGCGCCGGGGAGCTGTGTCGACGCAAGGGCTTCGACACCCTGCTGCGCGCCTTTGCGCGGGTGCGTGCCCGGCGCCCTTGCCGCCTCCTTATCCTGGGGCGGGGTGGGGCCCGGGAAGAACTGCTGCACCTGGCGGCCGAGCTAGGGGTGGGCGCCGATTTTGCGCTTCCCGGTTTCGTGCCCGAGCCTTATGCCTTCATGGCCCATGCGGACCTCTTCGCCTTCAGCTCACGCTGGGAGGGCCTCGGGTTCGTCCTGATCGAGGCCCTGGCGGTGGGGACCCCGGTGGTGTCCACGGATTGCCCGAGTGGACCCCGGGAGATCCTGGCGGACGGTGACTACGGACCCTTGGTCCCGGTGGATGACGAGCCTGGCCTGGGCGAGGCCATGATCGCGACCCTGGACGCGCCGCTACCCGCGGAGTTCCTGCGCGAGGCTGCCCGCCCCTACGGCATCGAGGCGGCGACCGATGCCTACCTGGACGCCATGGGCCTACCGCGATGCCGCGCGTGACCGCCGTTATCCCCAGTCACAACGGGTCGGCGTTCATCCGCGCGACCATTGACAGCGTGCTCAACCAGACCTACCGGGACCTAGATGTCGTGGTGGCGGACGACGGCAGCTCCGATGGGTCCCCAGACCAGGTGGCCGCCTATGGACCTCCTGTGCGCTTGATCCCGGTTGACTTCGGAAACATGCACGCGACCCGCAACGCTGCCATTGCCGCGAGCGACAGCGAGTTCATCGGCTTCCTGGACCACGACGATGTCTGGTGGCCGGAAAAGATCGAAAGGCAACTCGCCCGATTTGCCTGCGACCCCGGACTCGGACTCTGTTTTACGGCCACCCGTGGTGTGGACCGCCAGGGGCAGGAGATCCCAGGGAGCCGCAAGCCCCTGCAAGTCCCGACCAACCAAACCGACGCCCTGGGCCGGCTACTCGCCGTCAACCTCATGACCGCGTCTTCGGTCCTATTGCGCCGCGCCGCGCTCGAGCGGGTGGGGACCTTCGATACCGCCTTCCACCTGGCGGGCGACTGGGACCTGTGGCTGCGGGTGGCCGAGGAGTACCCCATCGCCGCCGTGCCGGAGGTCCTGACCGACTATCGCTGGCACGAGGAGAACCTATCTCGCAACGCGGTGCCAATGCTTGGGGAGAGCATTGCGGTGCAGGAGGCGGCCCTGGCGCGCGTCGCTCGCCACCCGCGTTGGGCCCAGGCCCCCGGGCTCGCGCCCTATCTCGGCCCTGCCCGGCACAGGTTGGCGTCTCGCTACTCGGAGCTCGGGATGCGTTACGCAAGAATGGGCAGCACCGCACAGGCCCTATCCTCCCACCGCGAGGCGCTGCGGCTGGGCCCCTTGGTACCCCTGCACTGGTGGCGCCTCCTGCGGACTTTGCTCCGGGTCCCCTGGCCAGGTCCCGAGGGGCCCCGATGATTCTCCCGGATCGGACCCGTCTGGCGGCCGGGCTACTCCTCCTCTTCGCCTTCTCCGCCTGGAATCTGACCGGGGTGGCGAACGGGGCACTGGGTCTACTCACCCTGCTGTTCCTCTGGGATCTGCCGAGTCACTGGCCGCGGCTGCGGCGCGATCCCGCCCTGTTGCTCCTGGTTGCCGCCCTGGGCCTCACGAGCCTGCTTGCGTTGCGCGCCGCCGCCTTGCTCCCTGATACGGCCTCGGAGCAATGGGATTCGGTCGGGGGCTGGACCCTGCCCTTCCTGTTTCTCGTCATCGCCTGGTGGCTGAGGGGCGACGAGTGGCTGATTCGGGCCGTGCTCGTCGCAGCGGCCATGGGCCTGGTGATCGGGGTGCTGCGCAAATCGGATTGGTCCCTGCTCGGGGAGATCCTGGGCGGACTGCGCTACCACTTCGGCTACGCGGCCCTGGGGCTGGGGTTCATCGTCTCGGTCATGCTGGTTGGGCTGGTCCTGTTCCGGCGGCGCATCCTGGGGCTCAGGCTGGGCGGCAAACGTCGACCCCTCATCGGCTGGACGCTTTGGGTCCTGGGGCTCGCCTTCGCCATCGCCGTCCTGGTGGTCACCCAGTCGCGGGGCTCGGCCCTGAGCCTCGGCGTGGTGGCAGTCGGCTTTGCCTTCTTCCATCTGCTCCAGGGCGCCCGGTCGCTGGGTCATGCCGGGCCGCGGCCGGGGCAGATCCTATCGGGTCTCCTGATCGTACTAACGCTGATATCGTTGGTACTCTGGTCCTCCCGGGAGCGTATCTATTACGACCTCAAGAGCCTCGCTCCCGTGACGGGCGACGTCGCCTCGACCCGGGTGATGGGTTACGACTCCTCCAGCGCCATTCGGCTCAATCTCTACGGCCTGGGGCTCCAGCTCTTCGCCGCCCGTCCCCTGCTCGGCTGGGGCCCCGGCACCAGCGCCACGGAATATCTGGTGCTGAAGCGGGTCGTCCCCGTCTCCGATCTCCACCTGACCAACGCCCCCAAGGCCTCGCACCTCCACAGCGTGCCCATCGAGATCCTGGTTCGCTTCGGACTGGCAGGGCTGACCCTGAGCCTGCTGTTCCTGATCCTGATGGTCCATGCCTATCGTCGGATGTGGGCGCGGTCCGCGGACCAGGAGCTCAGGCTCTTTCTGCTCACTGGCGGGCTGCTCACGCTACTCTTCGTACTGTTCGATTTCCGCCTCGTCCACCTGGACATGCGGTTCTTCTTCATCGCCTTCTTTGGGATCCTCTACAGTTACCGGTTCGCCGACCTCCGGCAGACCGTCCGGCGGGGGGGGGAGCCGGCCGCATGAAGGGGCGCGCGACACTGGCGGTCTATTGCGGCCCTTTCGACGGCGGCAGCACCGCCAAGATCGCCGCCCGGCTAGCCAACGCCTTCGCGGAGCGGGGCCATCCGACGGACCTCCTGGTCACCGCCTCCCGGGCGCCCATCCCGGAGCCGACGGTGACCGGGGTACGGGTGGTCGCGATGGGCGCCATGGGGGCCCTTATCCGGGTCCCCGCCATGGCCCTCTATCTCTGGCGCCGGCGTCCCGCGGCGGTCCTGACCCACCGGATCCGGGAGGACGTCTTTACCCTCAAGGCGGCTCGGCTCGCGGCCACCGGCACACCCGTGTTCGTCACCGTCCACGGGCCACTCGGGGTCAAGCTCGATCATCTGCGGGGAGGAAAGGGTGCCCAGCGCCGCGCCGAGGTCCTGCGCTGGTACCCCAGAAATCGCGCGATCGTGGCCATTTCGGAGGAGACCGCCGCGGATCTGTGCAGCCTCCTCGGCCCGGACGCGCGTGTAACCACCATACCAAACCCCATCGTCACGCCGCAGATGTACCGGGCGGCGGGCCTGCCTTTGGATCATCCGTGGTTCAGTCCGGGGGCGCCGCCGGTGCTAGTCTTCGCCGGGCGACTGGAGCGGGAGAAGGATCTGCCGACCTTGCTGCGGGCCTTCGCGCTGCTGCGCCAGGGTCTGGACTGCCGGCTCCTGATCATCGGAGACGGCCGGCTCCGCCCGGCGATCGAGTCCGAGCGGGATGCCCTGGGGTTGCGGGATTCGGTGGGACTGCCCGGTTGGGTGGCCAATCCCTACCCCTATCTGCGCCGCGCGAGCCTGGTGGTCCTGTCCTCGGTCTGGGACGCCCTGCCGACGGTCCTGATCGAGGCCCTAGCGCTCGGCACCCCAGTGGTCAGTACCGAGTGCGGGGCGGGTCCGCGGGAGATCCTGGACGGTGGCCGCTACGGTCCCCTGGTCCCGCCCCAAGATCCACAAGCACTGGCCGTGGCCTTAGCCCGAACCCTGGCGGACCCCTTGCCCCGGGAGACCCTGGTTGAGGGGGGGCAGCGCTACGAGGTCGAGCGCAACGCGACTCTTTATCTCCGGCTTATGCTGGGTCCGAGGGGAGTGCCTGATGGAGGTTAGGCGGGTCGCCCTGATGGTGAGCGACTTCGAGGACGGGGGGGTGGAGCGCAACTTCACCCACCTGGCCTTGGGGCTTGCCCGGCTGGGGCTTGAGACCTGGCTCCTGGTGGGCAGGGCAAGGCATCCCTACCTGGAGGGCCTGGATTCGGCGGTGCGGGTGGCGCCTATCCACGGTGGACGGGTCCCCTTTCTGCAGGAATTTCTGATCCGGGAGCGCCCGGACCTGCTCCTCACCGGCAAGCTCTCCGACGATTTCGCGGCGGTCCAGGCGAGGTCCGACCTCGGTTCGGCCTGGCCGTCCCAGACCCGACTGGTGGCGGCGGTGGGCACCCTGCTCTCGGGCCGGCTGGACGCCCAGCGCTGGAATCTGCTCAAGACCTGGCGCGAGGTCCGGCGCATTCGTGCCTGTTACGCGCGGCTAGATGGCATCACCGCTATCTCTGCCGGGGTGGCGGAAGACCTACGCCAGGTCTTCCGTATCCAGGGCGTGCCCATCGGGGTCCTCAACAACCCCATCGTCCCCAACGGGTACCGCAAACTGGCGCAGGCCCCCTGTCCCCACCCTTGGCTGGCCGGGGTGACCCCGGAGTGTCCTTGGGAGGAGCGCCCCGCCGTCCTCTTGGCGATCGGCGGGCTGCGCAAGGTGAAAGACTTTGCCACCCTGCTGCGGGCCTTCGCACGGGTACAAGACTCAGAGGCGCGCCTCCTCATACTGGGGGAGGGCAAGGAGCGCGGGCACCTGATGCGTCTGGGGCGTCGCCTGGGTCTGGGCGATCGGCTGGACCTGCCGGGGTTTGTGCCGAGCCCCTTCCCCTACCTGGCGCGCGGCCGGCTGCTGGCCTTGAGCTCCGTGCGGGAGGGGTTGGGGAACGTGGTGGTGGAGGCCCTTGCCGTGGGTACACCTGCGGTCGCCACCGACTGCTCCGCCGGCCTGCGGGCACTCTTCGGCGAGCGGGGTCTAGGTCCCCTGGTCCCAGTCGGAGACGTTTCCGCCCTGGCGCGAGCCATCGACCAGGGGCTCGGCCAGCGACCGGATCGGGC
>JBGSUY010000064.1:0-1506 GCA_041753195.1 Chromatiaceae bacterium | reverse complement strand
GCGGCGGCGGCCTTGGCGAAGTCGCCGGACTGCTCGCGGGCCGCGTCCAGGCAGTCCTCCCCCATGCAGCGCACGGGACCGGCGCAGTCCATGGTCGAGGTGCGCTCCAGCACCGGGATGCCGTGCAGGGTGCCGCAGTCCCAGCGCTCCTCGAAGACGTAGCAGAGCCCGCTCGCGCCTTGGGCATACTTGACGCAGCGGCTCGAGAGGAAGCCGCAGTTGGGGTCGTCCTCCAGCGCGGTGCAGTCCGTCGCCACGCCCCCCTGGATGGAGGGACAGTGCAGCACGCCCTGCGGATCGGTCCAGCAGTCCATCTGGCCCTGATAGAACCCCGAGCAGTCGGCGCTCACCGTGATGCGCTGGCACAGGCTCGAGACCCCCGCCACGGGGGACGGCAGCAGGTCGCCGGCACAGAGGCTGGCCCCGGTGATGCGGATTCAGCCGTTGGTGAGCGCCGGTCGCCTTGCTCAGATCGTTGGGCGCACTGGATCGCTCCCTCACAGGCCCCGTCGCCGATGGCCCGCACCAGGTCCAGACAGGCCGGGTCGTCCTCCCAGGTGTCGGCGACCACCGCCCGGGAGGGGTCGAAGCGGATGCGGATGCGCACCGTGCCGCCGCCGATGTCACCCCCCTGGATCAGGGCCAGGCGCACGCGCTTCTCACCGGCGGTGCTGAAATAGTCGGTGACGTCGTGGCCCAGCCACACCGTCGGCGAGTCGTCGCTCTCGCACCGCCCGACGGTATGGCTGTAGTGCCGCGTGTCTCCGACCCACAGCCCGTCGATGTAATCCTCGTACCAAAGGTCCTCGAGCTGGGCACTGAGGATCGCCTCGGGCTTGAGGATGTGCAGGGTCCCGGACTGCTCCTCATAGCAGGGACCAGTGCGGACGGCCCGCCCGACGGTCCACAGCACGCACCCGTTGCCGCAGTCGGCCAGCGTGCCGCCGGCGCCGTTCTGGAGGATCTCCTGGACGGTGTAGCCGTGGAGGATCTCGCAGGCGCCCGAGTAGTCGGCCACCCGCTCGCAGGTGCGGTAGTCCGGGACATGGGCCTGGCGCTCGCCTTCGGTGAAGGTGGTCTCGATGCTGCAATCGGCAAAGGTGGCGGCGAGCGCCTCGAAGTTGTCGAGCACATCGTCGGTCTGGGACCAGAGCGGGTCCTTGGTCATGTCGGGCCGCGAGCGATCGACGCTCTCGCGCAGGGCCTGGTAGGCGGAGCCCGTCGCCGAATCGTCCCCCAGCAGGCTCTCCTGGGCCGCCCGGCCGGCGTTGACCGCGCCCAGGTCGTTGCCGAAGAGGCTGGTGTAGTCGGAGAGGTTGCCCGCGCCGGACCCTGGGAAAAGCGCCGAGAAGTCGATCGCCGTCTGGTTGGCCTGACCGGGGAACAGGGTGAGGGTGTTGCCATCGACCTGCGGCAGGTTCACCGCATCGGCCAGCGCCCGGCCCTCCCCCTGGGCCGCCCGACCGGCGTCGCTCACGGCATCGCCCCAGGCCAGCGCCCAGGGCA
>JBGSUY010000063.1:0-4104 GCA_041753195.1 Chromatiaceae bacterium | reverse complement strand
GCGTGGGGGCCGCCCCCTGGACCTGCCGCCCATCACCATGCGGCTCCTGGAGACCCTGATGCGCCGCGCCCCAAGCCTCGTGAGCCGCGCCGAGCTGGAACGGTCGGTGTGGGGCGACCAACCCCCGGACAGCGATGCCCTGCGTGCCCATCTGCACCTCTTGCGCCAGACCATCGACAAGCCCTTCCCGCGTCCTCTGCTTCATACCGTGCGCGGCTTCGGTTATCGGCTAGGTGAGGATGACCCTGCTTAGGCCGACCCTGCGGCTGCGGGTGGCGGCCGGTTTCGCCCTCCTCGGCCTGATCGTGAGCCTGGCCCTGGGTGGCTGGCTCCTCTGGGCCTCCCGGGACCTGGAGCACCGCCTGATCGACGAGGCCCTGGGCGCCGAGCTCGAGGACTATCTGGCCCGGCTCTCGCGTAATCCCCAGTCCCTTCCGCCCCAGACCGCGACCCTCCGCGGCTATATCGCCCGGAGCGCGGAGGACCCAAGGCCCAGCACTGAAGGGCTCCCGCGGGAGCTGGCGCACCTGCCCGAGGGGCGCTTCACCCTCCAGCTCGATGGGGCCAGCTACCGGGTGGCCGTTTACCAAGGACCCGACGCGACCCTCTACATGCTCCACAGCCGGGCCCAGCTTGCCCGCCGCGAGCAGCGCTTCGCACTCCTCTTGATTCTCGGCATGACGCTCACGGCCATCCTCTCGGCCGGCGGGGGCTGGTGGCTCGCCGGCCGGGTGACTGCACCAGTGCGGCGGCTCGCGAAACAGGTGCGGGGTCGAGACCCCACCGATCCCCTGGTCGCGGTGGGGGCGGACCTGCCCGACGATGAGGTGGGCGAGCTCGCCCGCACCATCGACGGCCATCTGCACCGGCTGCGGGCCTTCGTGGAGCGCGAGCGGACCTTCGTGAGCAATGTGAGCCATGAGCTGCGCACCCCGCTGGCGGTGATCCAGGGGGCCGTGGAGGTCCTCGAGTCGGATCCCAATCTGGCCCAGCCCACCCTAAAGCGGGTGGGGCGTATCGGCCGCGCCGCCCGGGGCATGGCGGACCTCACCATGGCGCTCCTGGTGCTCGCCCGGGAGGACAAGGGCCAGACCAACCCGCCGACACCCTGCGACCTGGGGGAGGTCCTGGCCGAGTGCGTGGAGCTGCACCGGCCGCTGCTCCGCCACAAGCCGGTGTCCCTGGAGTGCCATATCGAGGCACGCCCGGTGCTGGAGGTCGCCCGCCCCCTGGCCGCCATCGCGATCGGCAACCTGCTGCGCAACGCCTGCACCTACACCGAACGGGGCCAGATCCAGGTGACCCTGAGCCAGTCTGAGCTTCGGGTGGACGACACCGGACCCGGAATCCCCCCCGAGGAGCTCGACTGTCTCTTCGCGGAGGACCTGGGGTGCCGGCGCACCGTGCGCGGCGAGGGGATCGGGCTGCCCCTGGTCAAGCGCATCGCCGACAGCCAGGGCTGGCGGATCGTCGCGGAGAGCCGCGCCGGCGAAGGGGCCAGCTTCCGGCTCCAATTCGCCCCGGGCGAGACCGCTGCCGCCTTGCCCTCCGAGCGCATCTGACCCCGACCGCCGCGCGCCACGGCGGACGGAAGGTGCCCCCATGGCCTTCCGTTGATCCCGTCTTGACGCCGCCTTGACGCTCCCTTGACGCAATGTCCGCTATCTTTGACCCCGTCGTACCCGCGAGCTCCGCGGCCCCAACTCGACGAGGTGTACCCGATGTCGTCCTCACCCACCGCAGCCGCCCCGGGACCGAAGAGGTCCAAGGGAGCGGCCCTGCCGCCATGGCTCCTGATGTTGTTCCCCTTCCTGCGCTGGTGGCGCAGGGTCGACCGCGGCACCCTCAAGGTGGACTTCATGGCCGGACTCACCGGCGCCGTGGTGGTCCTGCCGCAGGGCGTGGCCTTCGCCACCATCGCCGGGATGCCGCCCGAGTACGGGCTCTACGCGGGCATAGTCCCGGCCATCGTGGCCGCACTCTGGGGCTCCTCCTGGCACCTGGTCTCGGGCCCCACCACGGCGGCCTCCATCGTGGTCTTCTCGTCCTTAAGTGTCTTCGCCGAGCCGGGCAGCGCCGACTATGTACGCCTCGCCATCACCCTGACCCTGATGGTTGGGATACTGGAGCTGGTCATGGGGCTCGCCCGCCTGGGGAGTCTGGTCAACTTCATCTCGCATTCGGTGGTGGTGGGATTCACCGCCGGGGCGGCGTTTCTGATCGCCGCCAACCAGTTCAAGAACTTCTTCGGGATCGATATCCCCCGCGGGCTGCACTTCCACGAGATGCTCGGGACCTTGCTGTTGAGCATCGACCACATCAACCCCTTTGTGACCGGTGTGGCCGTGGCCACCCTGCTCCTGGGGCTGGCGGTGCGCCATTACGTCCCGCGCTTTCCCTACATGATCGCGGCCATGGTTGGGGGCAGCCTGATCGCATTCGCCATCAATCAGATCCTCGGTGTCGAGACCACGGGCATCGGCACCGTCGGCGCCCTGCCCGGGGGTCTGCCGCCCCTCTCCATGCCGGACTTCTCCCTAAATACCATCAAGCAGCTCGCCCCGGTGACCTTGGCGGCGACCCTGTTCGCGCTCACCGAGGCGGTCTCCATCGCCAGGTCCCTGGGCGCCCGGACCCATCAGCACATCGATGGCAACCAGGAGTTCATCGGCCAGGGGCTGTCCAATATCGCCGGCTCCTTCTTCTCCGGCTACGTCGCCACGGGCTCCTTCAACCGCAGCGGACTCAACTTCCAGGCCGGGGCCCGGACCCCCCTGGCGGCGGTCTTCGCCGGCGTGCTGCTGGCGGGCGTGGTGGTCCTGGTGGCCCCATTGGCGGCCTATCTGCCCAACGCCGCCATGGCGTCCATCCTTTTCCTGGTGGCCTGGGGGCTCATCGACTTCCATGCGATCCAGAACATCCTGCGCACCAGCCGCTCCGAAACCGGCGTGCTGGCGGTGACCTTCTTCTCCACCCTGTTCCTGGAGCTGGAGTTCGCCATCATGGCGGGAGTGCTCCTATCCCTGGGCCTCTATCTGAACCGCACCTCCAGGCCCAGGATGCTCACCCGGGTGCCGAATCCGCGCACACCCGGGCGGAACTTCGTGACCGACCCCAGCCTGCCGGAGTGTCCCCAATTGAAGCTGGTGCGGCTCGACGGCTCACTCTTCTTCGGGGCCGTGAGTCACGTGGCCGAGACCCTGGCCAAGATGGAGGAGAAGCAGCCGGGTCAGCGACACCTGGCGATCGTCGCGAGCGGGGTGAACTTCATCGACGTGGCCGGGGCCGAGCTCCTGGCGGAGGAGGCCAAGCGCCGGCGCGCCGAGGGTGGCGGGCTCTATCTGATCCGAGTCAAGCCCGGGGTCTGCGAGCCCCTGACGCGCGGCGGCTATCTGGATGAGATTGGCAGGGAGAACCTCTTCACCGGCAAGACCGATGCCATCGCCTGGGCGACCTCGCGCCTGGACCCCGAGGTCTGTCGCACCTGCACTGCACGGATCTTCCACGAATGCGCCGGAAAGCCAGGGCCGAGGGACAGGACGCCGAGCGAGATCCAGGCCACCCCTGGCCCGGCGGAGGCCGCGACCGTATCCGGTTAGACGAGAGCCGCCGGGAAGTTCGTCCCGAACCCCGTTATCGTCGATTCCACCCCGTACCAACGGAGCCCGTTAACATGCCGAACCACCCGATCATAGTCGCCGCCGTAGACGTCGATCGCCGCGCCACCGCTGTCATCGCTCACGCCGCCCCTCTTGCCGCCCTCTGCCAGGGCCACCTGGTGGTGGTACACGTGGTGGACGATGCGGCCGAATACGAGTCGGACCTACCCTTCCCCAAGAGTCGGTCCCAGGTCCTGGACGCGATGGTCCGCCATGCCCGCGCCTCCCTTGTGGGCATGGTCAATCATCTGGATCTGCCGAACGACTGGGTCGAGATCCGGGTCGAGACCGGCCCGGTCATCGCGACCTTGACCGAGCTCGCCGGCGTGCTCAAGCCCCGCTATTGTGTGGTGGGCCAGCCCAGGCTCGGTGTCCTAAGCCCCACGGCGGGGCTGGCCGCAGCCCTCGCGGGGCGCTCCGACTGCGATCTGGTGGCGGTGCCGGG
>JBGSUY010000062.1:0-6684 GCA_041753195.1 Chromatiaceae bacterium | reverse complement strand
ATCGCGCCGAGGGCAGCGCTCCTACACGCCCACCGCGCGCGCCCTGCCCTGCCCGGCCCACCTGTGACCCCGATCACAGATTTGAACAGCAGCGCCGCCCACCCCGGCCGATCGGATAGTCCCAGCCGCCCCAGTCTGTGGTCTAATTCCCCGGCGTTCACCGCTTGAACGAAAGCGCCTGCCTGCCCGGCGCCGGCCCCGACAACCCGCCCACCGCACCGATACCTGTCACCGTCACGGTAGGGCGGTAGCGTGCCCGAGACCCCATCCGACCCGGCCCCCGCCCTCTTGAACGATGACGTCCACTACCGCCTGCTCAAGCTCCTCGCCGAGCGACCGGAGATCAGCCAGCGCGACCTCGCCCGGGCCCTCGGGGTCAGCCTCGGCAAGATCAACTACTGCGTCAAGGCGCTGCTGGACCCGGGTTGGGTCAAGGCCAGCAACTTCAGAAACAGCAAGAACAAGCTCGCCTACGCCTACCTGCTCACCCCCAGCGGCATCGACGCCAAGGCCCGCATCACCGCCAGCTTCCTCAAGCGCAAGCTCGGCTAATACGAGGCCCTGAAGCTGGAGATCGCCCAACTGCAGGCCGAGACCACCACCCCCGAGCAGCCCGCAGGATGCTGTGAGGAACCAACCGCAGCGTTCGCGTCAGTGGGAGGCCCGCTCCGCGGGGCGACCGAACACGATCCAACGCATGACTGAGCCCCCCAACGACGACTACGACTCCCCCTGGAAGGAGGCCCTGGAGCGCTACCTACCGGACTTCCTTGCGCTGCTGTTTCCCCAGGCCCACGCCGGGATCGATTGGTCCCAGGGCTATGAATTCCTCGACAAGGAGTCGGTAGGGTGGATAAGCGCAGCGCATCCACCAACTCCAGCTTTGGCTGGCAACGGTGGGGCTGCGAGGTCGGCATCCGCTTTCCCAGCGTCAAGCTGCTGGACTACCGCCCCCGCTGTGCAGAGCTGGAGACCTCGGCCAACCCCTTTGCGGTGGTCATCCAGGCGCACTTAAAGACCCAAGAGCCGGGTGGATAAGCGCAGCGCATCCACCACCACCCCTGGGGCTGGCCAAGCGCGTGAAGGCCAAGATCTTCCAGGCCTCCACCAGCGAGGTCTATGGCGACCCCGACATCCGCCCCCGACCCGAGCACGACTGGGCAACGTCAACCCCATCGGCCCGCGCTCCTGCTACGACGAAGGCAAGCGCTGCGCCGAGACCCTGTTCGTCCGCTACCCCCGACAGGGGACCTCGCCAACTGGTCCGGACAACGCGCCGAGACACCGTCCGAAGCCAGATTCGTTGATCTCCGGCATCCCAGGGTGATAGCGTGCCGCCGTGGAGGATTCTGCTCACTTCGAGGATATGCTGCGCGAGCGCCAGATCGCGCGTGATTGGGCCGACCGCGCAATCAGGGATCCGGACCAAACCGAGGATCGTACGGACGGGACGCGACACTTCATCAAGCAGATTCCCGAATTCGGGAACCGCTGGCTTCGGGTCGTGGTGAACACAAACACCGTTCCCGCTTATCGTGTGACCGCATTTTTTGATCGGCGACTGAGTAGACCATCATGAGAATCAAGGTGGACAGAGACGGCGATGCACTGTACTTCCGGCTCGATGACAGTCGGATCGTCGAGTCTGAAGAAGTTCGGCCGGGGGTCATACTCGACTTCGATGAGAACGACCAGGTCGTTGGCGTTGAGTTTCTGCACATCTCGGCACGTGCGACGAAGGAAGACCTCTCGAACCTGCAATTTCAGACCGCGTGACCCAAGCCTTTTGCAGAGCATGCCCTACGTCACCAGCGTCGAGCGGATCGGCATCCGCAAAGGAATCCAGCAGGGGATCCAACAGGGGATTCAACAAGGAATCCACCAGGGACTACAGCGCGAGCGCCTGCTCCTGCCGCGTCAGACCCGCAAACGGTTCGGCGCCGCGGTGGCCGAGCAAAGCGCCCCCCTGCTCGACCGGATCGACAATGCCCAGATACTGGAAGACCTGGCCGAGATCCTCATCCACAGTCCCAACGGCGCGGCCTGGCTGCAAGCCTTGACCCAAGCCGCGGGCTGACCCACACCCAACTCGGCGCGTCGGACTCGAGCCCAGGAACACCGCGGCGCGGAGCACACCTCCCACAAGCAAACCCTTGCCGGCCCCTGTGGCAGACCCTCTCTTGTGGCAGGCCCGCTCCGCGGGGCGACCGAACCCGCTAGAATGCCCCAGGAAGACACCGGCAAACGGCCCAATCAGACACAGCCAACCCCAGCCCCTCACCCGAATGCGCCTGCTGCCGAACCAAGCCCGCACCATCCGAGAAACGGCCGAGGCCACATTCGGGCCGGGCACCCGCGTGCTGCTGTTCGGGTCCCGAATCGACGATCACCTGCGGGGCGGGGATATCGACCTCCTCGTCGAGGTCGATCACCCGGTCAGCAATCGCGCGGCCGCCGCCGCCCACCTCGCGGCCGAGCTGCAAATCGCCCTGGGTGATCAGCGCATCGACATCATCCTCGTGGACCCGAACAGCATCCCGCGGTCCATCCACACCGCGGCGCGACGGACCGGCGTACCCCTGTGAGCAACGGCGACCGCGACCGTCTCCTGTTCCTGCTGGACACGGTCGCGAGGGAAGGACACCAGCTCCTCGGGACCGCGGGCCGCTTGTTCGCGACCAGGGTAGACGCAAGCTGGGTGGCTAACCTGGAGTACCAGCCGGAAGCGGCCGAGCGCGTCGATGCCTTCGCGGCCCGCTTCGGCCGGATGCAGGACACCATCGGGGACAAGCTCATCCCGGAATTGCGGCGCCAGCTGCTGGAGACACCGGGAGCGGCCCTCGACAACCTGAGTCGAATGGAGAAGCTCGGCCTGCTAAGTTCGGTCGTCGATTGGGTCGAGGCCCGGAACCTGAGAAATCGGCTGGTCCACGAATACATGCGCGACCCCGAGGACTTCGCGGGCGCGCTCAATCGAGCCCATGAGCTGGTGTCTCTACTGGTGCAGACCTACGACAACCTCAACCGGTACGCCAAGGCGCGCTTCGCAGAGGCCGCACAGGGCTGGCCACCCCTGCTCCAGCCGCCGCCAGAGCCAGAATCGCAGGGCTGAGGCAGCGCGTAGGATCGCGGCCCGGAGCGCCCCTCCCACAAGGGAAAAGAAACCCCCTCAGCAGGCTCCGGTGGGAAGCCCGCTCCGTGGGGCGACCGAACCCGGTCAGACCCAAGCGCCGGCACACGTACCGTCACCAGCCAACCTGTGACCCCCATCCCAGATCCGCTCAGAACTGCCGCCCAGCCCCGCAAACCGGATTGTCCCAGCCCCACGAGCATGGTCTGATTCCGGCGCGTTCATACCCTGAACACAAATGCCCGCCCACCCGGCGCCGGCCCCGACAAGCAGCTGCCCTCCCCGACACCTGTCACTGTCACGGTAGGGCGGTAGCGTGCCCAAGACCCGATCCGACACGGCCCCCCTTGAACGACGAGCGAACGACGACGTCCACTACCGCCTGCTCAAGCTCCTCGCCGAGCGACCGGAGATCAGCCAGCGCGACCTCGCCCGGGCCCTCGGGGTCAGCCTCGGCAAGATCAACTACTGCGTCAAGGCCCTGCTGGACCAGGGTTGGGTCAAGGCCAGCAACTTCAGAAACAGCAAGAACAAGCTCGCCTACGCCTACCTGCTTACCCCCAGCGGCATCGACGCCAAGGCCCGCATCACCGCCAGCTTCCTCAAGCGCAAGCTTGGCGAATACGAGGCCCTGAAGCTGGAGATCGCCCAACTGCAGGCCGAGGTCGGCCAGCCCAAGTCAACCCACGAGCGCTGACCCAGGCGCAAGATCGCGGCGCAGAGCGCCCCTCCCACAAGGAAAAGGAAACACCTCAGCAGGCCCCCTGTGGGAGGCCCGCTCCGCGGGCCGATCGATCGATCAACCCCCAACGATATCCAGCAGGTGGCGTCGCACCGCATTGAACGCACCAGCGGAAAGACGGCCGAGCCGCTCCGCATCCCGCGAGTCGATCGTCGCGACCTTGGCGCTGCGGACTACCGAGGGGGCAGGCAAACCGGCTCCCGCCAGATCGTCGATGTCCACATCGCCATCCCAGCCGCGGTTCTCCGCGCTTGTGATCATCACCACCCAGGAAAGGCCATGCCGGCGCTGCAAATCCGTGCTCGAGACTACCAAGGCCGGGCGACGCTGGCGGGTAGAGCGGTCGGTATACGGGAACGGCACCTTGACCACATCGCCGGGGGAGAAGAGCACCGCATCAGCCTCCGAGGCCTTCATAAGCCAGCCGGTCGGCCTCGGAGTCCCATTCCTCGAAGGTCTTGAATGGGTCATCCCGCGAGGCCCGCTCGGCCTTGGTCAGCACCACCTTGCCGCCATCGATCCGATAGGCGATCTCATCACCGGGCCGCAGGTTCAAGGCCGCTCGAACTGCCTGAGGAATCGTCGTCTGGGACTTTGTCGTGAGCTTGCTGGAAATCATCACGGGCGCTCCGATAGGCAAAGGCGTGTGCACGGGGACTATCCCAGAGTAAGGAAGTTCCTTGCTGCGTTCAATCGCCACACGTCGAGGCTCCCTGAGACCTCCCTATAAGAGGCCCCCCCTGCGAGGCCCGCTCCACGGTCACGGTTGCCGGTTGTAAGGAGAACCGCGGCAAGGAGTTGCCGCCCAACGTAACCGCTAACTGAGCGGCGTTCTTTCGCCCAGCCGCGCAGCGCGGACAATGGGCAGCGCCTTGTAACGACGCGACGGGTGCGCGCCATGGCAGCGGTTCTTTCGGAGGTGCGGCGCAGCCGGTTGTGATGATGCCTTGGTCGACATTGGCCGGCCGGGCCGCTTAGCGTTGGACTTCACACGCGAGAGCGAGAGCGGCAGTGCGCAGTGCGATAGACGAGGTCTGGCGCCGCCGTGGGGTCGCCCGCGAGCTCCCATCGCGCCGAGGGCGGCGCTCCGACGCGGTGGTCGCAGCCACCCCCAGGAGCGCCCTTACCCCCAAGAAGCAGCCCCCGCCACGGGGCGACCAGACACGCTAGACTGTCCCGGGGAAGGACAGCGAATCGCCGTAATTAGAGCCCGCCCGAAGCATGAATAGCGGACCCATCGACACGCAATCCGCCCCCAGTACCGACCCGGTCGCAAGAGCATTCGCTCAGCGCCTGAGGCATCGACTCGGGGGACGCGTCCGGGAGGTTCGGCTTTTCGGGTCGCGGGCCAGAGGTGACGCACGCGAAAGCTCCGACTACGACATGCTCGTCGTCGTCGACCAAAGGACACCCGAGATCCGATCCGAGATCCTGGACATCGAGGTCGACCTGCTGGACGAATATGACGTGCTCGTCACCTCAGTGCTCAGAAGCGAGGCCGAGTGGCGCGCCAGCGAGAACTATCCATTCGCCCGGAACATCGCCAGGGAGGGAGTCGCCCTTTGACGCCAGAGACGCGCAAGATGTTGGCGCGCGCCGTCGACAAACTCACTGTCGCGGAGATCTTACTGGACAACGGCGCCTGGGATGACGCCGCGTCGCGCGCTTACTACGCCGCCTTTCACGCGATCACCGCGTTGCTGTTCTCGAACGGCAAATCATATTCGAGTCATGCACAGCTGCTCGGGGCCTTCAACCGAGACTTCGTCAAAAGCCAAGTATTCCATCGTGACTTCACCGCAATACTGACACGGCTTTTCGAGGACCGGCAGAGCGGAGACTACGACATATTCGCAGCCCTCTCGGAGCACGATGCCCGCTTGGACGTCGCCAATGCTCGCCGGATTGTAGAAAGCATTCAGCAATATCTTCAACAACCGCCCCCTCCGAGCGGTAATCTAAGCTCTAGCCCGTAGATGCGGTGAGGAACGAACCGCACCGTTCGCCTGCAACCCGCGCGACCTCTGGGAAGTTGGTCGGGTGGATAAGCGCAGCGCATCCACCAACTCCAGCCACCCCCCGGACACAAGGAACCCAAAAGGACCGCACCCCCCATGCCCAACTTCCTGCGTAAACGCATCCTCGTCACCGGCGGCGCCGGCTTCCTCGGCTCCCATCTGTGCGAGCGCCTGCTGGCCGACGGGCACGATGTCATCTGCGTCGACAACTTCTTCACGGGCACCAAGGACAACATCGCGCACCTGCTCACCAACCCCTTCTTCGAGCTGCTGCGCCACGACGTCACCTTCCCCCTCTACGTGGAGGTCGACGAGATCTACAACCTGGCCTGCCCCGCCTCTCCCATCCACTATCAGTTCGACCCCGTGCAGACCACCAAGACCAGCGTCCACGGGGCCATCAACATGCTGGGGCTCGCCAAGCGCGTGAAGGCCAAGATCTTCCAGGCATCCACCAGCGAGGTCTACGGCGACCCCGATATCCACCCCCAGCCGGAGCACCACTGGGGCAACGTCAATCCCATCGGCCCGCGCTCCTGTTACGACGAGGGCAAGCGCTGCGCCAAAACCCGGTTCTTCGACTACCGCCCACAGGGACCTCGGCAACTGGTCGGCCAACCCGCCGAGACACCGTCCGAAGCCAGATTCGTTGATCTCCGGCATCCCAGGGTGATAGCGTGCCGCCGTGGAGGATTCTGCTCACTTCGAGGATATGCTGCGCGAGCGCCAGATCTCGCGTGATTGGGCGGACCGCGCGATCAGGGATCCGGACCAAACAGAGGATCGTACGGACG
>JBGSUY010000061.1:0-2263 GCA_041753195.1 Chromatiaceae bacterium | reverse complement strand
GCGTGACCTCGGCGCGCCGATCCGAGCCAAGATCGCCTTGGCTCGGCTTGCCAGGGGCGGGGGGCGGTGACCAGACCCCCGCCGCCCCCTGGTGGCCATCACAAGCTACGTCTGCTGCGGGTACCTGCTGGCCAGTCCTGGTACCGCATCGGTCACCGCCGCTACCGGAGCGCCCTGCATTTTTCCAAGGGGCCCGACGCCCGTTGGAACGACCCGCTGGGTCACTACGGCGTGCTCTATCTGGCCGACCGCCCCGAGACCGCCTTTGCCGAGACCTTTGGTCACGGCCTGATGGGCAGCCATCCCCCTGTGGCGGACAAGTTCGTCACGCGGGAGGAGCTCGAGGAGCGGCACCTGTACCGCATCCGAACCCACCATGAGCTCACCCTCGGTGAGCTCCAGGGCCCCGGGCTCGCCGCCCTCAACCTCGATGCCCTCCTGCTCGCCACCCTGGACTACCGACAACCCCAAGCCTGGTCCCGCTGGATCTTCGAGGCCCCGACGGCGCCGGCCGGTATCCGCTACCTGTCCCGCACCCTGCCAGGGCGGGAAAACACGGCGCTATTCGAGCGCGGCCACGAAGCCCTGACGGAGGAGGACCTGGGCCCCCTGGCCAGGTGGCGCTCCGACACCGAAGACCTGGACATCGCGGACATCCTCGATGCCCAGGGCTGGGGCCTGGTGTGAGGCGAGTCCCGCCGACGCTCTTTTTCGAACGACGCCGACAGCGCCTGATCCGCAAGTAATCGAAAGGCGCGTGCCGGGCGCCCTCCGCGCCTGACATGAGCCGGCTCCCGACGCAAACCTGTCCCAACGCCGGCCGCCTTGCACCGACCCCGCTGGTCCGTTGCCGCCGTGCCGGTTCGCTCGACCCCGGCGAGGAAACCTCTGACACCAAAGGCAGAATCGGCTGATATCGCCGCATCGCTGCTTGTATATGCTCTGATGTGGGTGCAGGCCCCTGTATCGCCGACCCGGCGTGCAGCGGCAGCGTGGGTCCGGACCCCGCGGCCACACCTTTACCTGCGGCTCGGCAGATAGGCAACCGGAGCAACCGCTCGGGCAGCGCCCGCGAGCTGTGCCCCGGCGACTAGAATCCAGTCCGTGGACTGGTGGCCACGCCAAGTCCGATGGGCTATGAGGATCCCGATCCGGCAGCAGTGGAGGCCCCAGGACGAGAGCCACCGAGCCGGCCGCGTCCCGCTGGGTTCTGCGCGGGTGATCGCAAGTCTATACAGGGTGGCAGGCGGGGCCACTGTGGCCGTTTTTTGGCGAATCGAGAGAGGAGAAGCGTCATGCTCCTAGACGAGCAAAAACCCAAGACCTTGCAAACCCTCTGGCTCTGTGTCCTGCTCGGCCTGACGCCGGGCGGGGCCTGGGCGCAGGCGGAAGCGCCACGAGACGAGAGCGCACCGGCCGCCCAGTCCGAGCAGAGCGCAGCCGAGACGCTGCTCGATCAGGCCCGCGCGGCCTTCGAGGCCGGAGGCTATGACCAGGCCATCGATCTCGGCACGCAATGGCTCCAGCAAGAGCCGGAGTCGGCTGATGGCTACTGGCTGCGCGGAAGGGCCCTGGCCGAGGGTCGGCAGGACTACGACGGCGCCGTCGCCGACCTGGCCGAGGTCAACCGGCTTGCACCGGACTTTGCCGATGCTTGGGGCATCCGCGGGTGGTACCTGCTCCTGCCCGGCCGCTTCGCCGAGGCCCAGGCGGTCACCGAGAAGGCCCAGGCGCTGGCCCCGGAAAGCTTCCCCTGGGCGGTCAATCTCGGGCATGCCCACCTGCTGCAGGGTGACCGGGCGATGGCCTGGCATTGGTACCGCAGCAGCCTGCCGCTGATTGCCGAAGAGTCCACGTTGCGGGAGGGCCCGCTCGCCGACTTCGACCTGTTCCGCGAGCGGGGCTGGGCGGTGGAGGCGGCCCGCGAGGGGCGGGACTGGTTCGAGCGCGCCTGGACCGATTGGCGAGCGGTCGAGGCGCTCAATCAACGGGTCATCGAGCTCTACGGCGCGGGCCAATATCAGGACGCGATCCCGCTGGCCGAGGAGGGCGTGCGCCGCGCGAAGGCCCTCATCGGTGATGTGCATCCCGAGGTCGCCACTCGCCTCAACAACCTGGCGGGGCTGCTCCAGACCACCGGCCGCTATGGCGAGGCCGAGCCGCTCTACCGCGAGGCCCTGGCGATCAGCAAGGCCGCCCTGCCCGCGGGCCATGCCGACATCGCCACGAGCCTCAACAACCTGGCGGCGGTGCTCCAGACCAC
>JBGSUY010000060.1:0-3227 GCA_041753195.1 Chromatiaceae bacterium | reverse complement strand
GCGGCAAGGGCCCGCTGATCTGGGCAGCCGAGAGCGGAAAGGTCGACGTGGCGGGCGTGCTGCTCGACGCGGGCGCGGACCCGAATGCCCGGGACTCCGCGGGCCGGACACCGCTCATCTATGGGGCGATAAAGGGAAATGCGGCCGTCGTGACGCTCTTGCTCGAGCGCGGCGCCGATCCGTCTCTTAAGGACGACGAGGGGATGACGGCAAGAGACTGGGCGGAGCAGCGCGGGCAGGACAGGGTGGCGGAACTGCTGGTCGGGGCGTCGGCGCCGGCGTCGAGCGGACAGGAGCCGGCTCGGTAGCCGCCGGGCGGGCCGCGATCGCGCGTTCCGATTGGATGCAGCGGTCGATGAAAGACCATCCCGGGCTTAAGGCGGGCGACGGCGCCGAGATGCGCCGCCGGAGTGCGGATCAGTAGCGAGTGCCCCCAGACGCTGTCCCTGTGGCGCTGCGCAAGGATCAAAACGGAGAATGCTTCGCTGTGCCTTGGGCGAAGCTGGTTGAAACACTCCCTCTACTGGCCGACCCCCGCCATCCTGCGGCGCTGCCGTGCGAATGCGGACAGCGGAAGTCCCGTCGGCTCTCGGCACCTTGAAGAGTCACCGGGATGGCGATTCTTCAAGGTGCTTTTTTCTTGCGGGAGGCCTTCCGCTGGCCACCGCTCCGAATCGCTATCGACTGCCGCCGTTTCTTCCGCCCCCTGTGCCTCCGCCAGTTCCGGTACGCCCGCCGCTCGTTGCATTGGAGCCGATGGCAGCGACGATCTGTCCCTGGTCTAGCGCTTGCTGGTAATCTACGGAGAGGTTCACGTCTCCAGCACGATTGAGCGGCTTCCCGCCGAATTGAACTCCCAAATCACACGCCATCGTATTGGCGGCGAACAGGATGGCGGAAGCAATTAAGTATCTGTTGTGCATGACTTTTCCTCCTGGGAATCGATGGGTTGAGCACGTGCTTATTCTAGTGACCGGCGAGCCACGGAAAGCGTGAACACCCTCCCTATACGGAATTGCGAATTGTCAATATTCGCCCCTGTCATTGATCGAAGTCGTCCGAATAGTGAACCCTGTATCACTTTGTCGCGGAGCCTCGCCTATGAAAACCAGCAAGATTAAAAAGGGCGGCCTCATCGAGGTGGACGGCGCCGTGGCGCTCATTACCGAGCTATAGGTTCAGACCGCCTCGTCGCGCAGCGGCAATACCCTCTAAAAGGTGCGGGGGCGCAACGTACTCAGCCGCCAGTAGTTCCAGGGGGAGTTTCAAGGGGGACGATCCGATCCAGCCGGTGGAGCTGGATCGCCGGCCTGTGCAGTTGCTCTACCGGGACGGCGAGGGCTGCACCTTCATGGATAGGGAGACCCACGAGCGGGCCGCCTTCGACCTGGATGCCCTGGAGGCCGAGCTGACCTATCTCCCCGGCGGGCTCCCCGAGGGGCTTGGGGGGACCTTCACCCTGGTGGTGGACGGCACGGCGGTTGGCATCGAGCTGCCCGCCACCGTGATCCTGGAGGTGGTCGAGTGCGCCCCGGCCATGCAGGCCGCCTCGGCCTCCGCCCGCAACAAGCCGGCCACCTTGACCACCGGCCTGGTGGTGGTGCCCGAGTACCTGGCCCAGGGGGAGCGGATCAAGGTGAACACCGTTAACCGGGGAGTTCATGTCCCGCGCCTAACCAGCCTCTCCCGGGCCAGGAGGAGGGCCGGGGAGGGGGTCGAAGGTCTGCCTCGGCCGCCCCGGGGTTGGCCCAACAGCGGATTGCGAGGTTCCCCCCCTCACCCCAACCCCTCTCCCCTCCAGCACGGGGGGCGTTTGCGACACCCTCAGGGGGGTGGGGGTCAAGTAGCGCCTCACGGCGCGTTTTGAACGGTATCAGAACGGAGCGTCCAGCTGGCGCGGTCCGGGTCGCCGAGGCCCCATGGAAACTCGGGTCGACCAGACCCCATGTAATGTCCCCATCCGCTCCCAACCCCGGAGTGACCCCATGTCCAGCGCCCACCCGTCCCCTGCCGGCCCGGTCAACCGACTCGCCAAGACCACCAGCCCCTATCTCCAACAGCATGCCCAGAACCCGGTGGACTGGTGGCCCTGGTGCGACGAGGCCCTGGCACTGGCCCGGGATCAGGACAAGCCGATCCTGCTCTCCATCGGCTACTCGGCTTGCCATTGGTGCCACGTCATGGCCCATGAGTCCTTCGAGGACCCGGCCACCGCGGAGCTGATGAATGGGCTCTTCGTCAACATCAAGGTGGATCGGGAGGAGCGCCCGGATCTTGACAAGATCTACCAGAGCGCCCACCAGCTCCTGACCCGCCGTCCCGGCGGCTGGCCCTTGACGGTCTTCCTCACCCCCGACGGGCATCAGCCCTTTTTTGCCGGGACCTATTTTCCCCGGGAGCCGCGCCATGGACTGCCGGCCTTCACCCAGCTCCTGCAGGGGGTGGAGCGCGCCTACCGGGAGCAGAAGGAGGCCATCGCCGCCCAGACCCGGGACCTGATGGCCGCCTTCGCGGAGCTGGAGCCCGCCGGGGCCGGGTCCCTTCCGGATGGGTCGCTCCTGGGCGCGGCACTGCGCCAGCTCGCCGACAGCTTCGATTCCCAGCACGGGGGCTTCGGGCGGGCCCCCAAGTTCCCCCACGCCACCAACCTGGAGCTCCTGCTGCGCCGCTATGCGGCCTCCGTCGACCTAGGGGAACCGGACGCCGCCGCGTTGCATCGGGCCCGTTTCACCCTGGAGCGCATGATCCGCGGGGGCATCAACGACCAGCTCGGGGGCGGCTTCTGCCGCTACTCGGTGGACGACCTCTGGCAGATCCCCCACTTCGAGAAGATGCTCTATGACAACGGGCCCCTGCTCGCCCTGTGCTGCGATGGGTTCTCGATCGCCGGGGACCCCCTGTTCCGGGACGCCGCCATCTCTACCGCCGATTGGCTGATGCGGGAGATGCAGTCCCCGGAAGGGGGCTATTACTCCAGTCTCGATGCCGACAGCGAGGGCCACGAGGGGCGCTTCTATGTCTGGGAGCGGGAGCAGGTCCGCTCCCTCCTGACCCCCGCCGAGTATGCCCCCTTCGCCGCCGTCTACGGGCTGGACCGGGAGGCCAACTTCGAGGGCGCCTGGCACCTGCACGGCTGGCGTACCGAACAGGACGTGGCCCGCCACCAGGGGCTGGACCCAGAGGCCGTACAGGGGCTGCTCGCCACCGGCCGGGCCACCCTGCTCGCT
>JBGSUY010000059.1:0-1643 GCA_041753195.1 Chromatiaceae bacterium | reverse complement strand
CCCCGCTGGCGCGACCCCGCGAAACTCGCCCGCAGCGAGGGCCGCGACCAGGGCGCCGATCAGGGTGCCCGGGACCAGGAAGAGCGCGAAGCCGCTCCCGGTGGGCTGGCCCATGGCAAACCAGGCAAGGCTCCGCGCCAGGGGCGTCGCGAAGGTGAGGGATGCCGGGGGCTGAGGATCAAACTCGTCCACACCCAGCACCCCGGTGACCCACCAGCCGGCGACCACCAGCAGACCGATGAGGGCACCCCCGGCGATGGTGCCCTTGTGATCCCGCCAGTTGCCCAGCCACAGGATGACGGCAAGACAGGCCATGCCAACCCCCAGCGGCAATATCCAGGGGGGCGCATTGAGGAGCGCAGAGACCGAGGCGTCGCCGGCGCCGATTGGCGAGGCACGCTCCAGGACCCAGGCCAGGATCGGCCCCAGGGCACCGAACAGGGTCGCCATGGCCGCAAGTGCGAAGGCGATCAGGGTCAGCAGGGCCCCGAGATTCCCCTCGGCGGTCCGAACCAGGGTGCGGGAGGCACAGCCACCGGCGAGCATGGAGCCAATGCCGAACAGCAGGCCGCCCCCCAGGGCCCCCAGCCAGTTGAGGGCCGGACGGCGAAAGCCCGTCTCGGCGATGGGCACGAGCTCGGACCACTCCAGGGCGAAGGTCCCAATCACCGCCACCCCCAGTGCCGCGAGATAGGCGTGCGCCTGGCGGTAATCCCGCATCAGGGCCAGGTTGCTGAAGGCCGCCACCATGCAGAAGCGGGAGCGCTGGGCGACGACGCCGAAGGCGGCGCCCAGCGCCAGTCCTCCGCCCGCGAGCCAGGGATTGATCTGGTCCCACATCGGGGTGGGGCCCTAGCTCACGACCGCCTCGACGGCGTCTACCGCACCCTGGTCATCGGTCCATTGGACGCGCACCCGGTCGCCTGGCCTCCCCTCGCGGATGCGGATCGACAGATAGGGGTTGCGCGCCATGCCCCAGCTCCACTGGGTGCGGAGCACCGGCTCGCCGTTGTGCTCGCAGATGAGCTCGCGGATGAAGTGCCGGGGTACCTTGAGGCCCGTGCTGGGGTCCTTCCGGTTGCCGGTCTCCATGGGGTGCCGCAGCAGCAGCTTCACCTCCGCCATGCCGTCCTTCATCCGGGCGTTCAGCTTGTGCTCTTGTTGACCAGCCATCTCACCACCTCCTCTGGATTCTCGTGTCCTGAAGGCCCGCGTGATTTCCAGTTTAGCCACAGCCTCCCGCCGCCACCTGGATGCGGCGGCGAGCACCGTAGTGCCGCCCGCCGACGCTGACCACCGCCACCACATCGCCCGACTGGGCCATCTTGACCCGGGTGTCGAGCCGCCGATCCAGCGCCGCCGAGAGCTCGAACTGGCCCACCGCCGGGGTGGGGTTCGCCACGGAGAACAGGGTGACGGTCAAGGGTCCGGCGAGGTCGGTGGTCACGCGGATCGGCACCGTGGAACCGTCCTCGGCGATCGCCTTGGCCTCGAGCTGCACCTGGGCCCCCTCCTCCACGGGCTCGGCCCCGAACAGGGCGGCCGCCGCCTCCTCGTAGCTCGTGGCCTGGAAGGCGTCCGCCGGCCAGTCCGATGCCAGAACCGTCACCGGCCACAGGAGCCCGGCCTTGGCCGCCAGGGCC
>JBGSUY010000058.1:0-3230 GCA_041753195.1 Chromatiaceae bacterium | reverse complement strand
AGGACGGGAATGCCCGCGGATTCCATCGGGGCACGAGGGCCGGCGACGGCGCCTCATCGAGATGCCGGATATATGGCTGCAACTTCCTCCTTCAGCCGGTCGGCGCGTTCCTCTTGCATCGCGGGGCGGACCATATATGGGGTCGAAGACCAGATCACCGGGGTCGGTGGCCATCAGTATGCAGCGTTGAATCGCCTTCTGAGCCGTCTGCACCACATAAACCTGCTCCTCCGTGAAACTCCCCGTTCCAGTGTCCAACCAAACATTGTCGATTTCCGTGGTCGGGTTGTCTTCAAGGAGCAACACCGTTCGAAGCGAGCTACCGGAGACACGCAGGCGTCCTTGGGCCGCGAGCTTGTCCATTTCGCCGCCTGGCGATGGATCGTAGCTCCAATGCCGGTTGCGCGGACAAGCATACTCCTCGCCCTGAAACGTATAGGAACCACTTCGCCCCTTTTGAGAATCGGGCGAAGTGGTAGGGCCTAATGCACAGATCTTATAGCCCATAGGAAGCTCGCTTGCGCCGCTGAGTTCCTCTGCGGTTATTTTCCGATAGCTCGAGAAGCTGCCTGAAATGACCGACGTGTATTGCTTCGCGCCGCGGTCGCCCGCTACCTTTAATCTCAGTAATTTCCGAATCTTCTGGCGCGCTGCGTCTTTTGCATACACGATCAAGTAATCGACAATCGACGGAATCGCCTGCGTACTCTGGGACGACGTTTTGAAGAACGTCACTATTCCAGCGAAATTGCCCTTCCCGAAAACCTCATCCATTACTTCGCGGACATGATGCAGATTTTCATCGGAAATCTGCACAAAGATGCTCCCGCTCTCGGTCAGCAGCTCTTTGGCGAGCAGCAGTCGGTCGCGCAGGTAGCTCAAGTAGGAGTGCAGGCCCAAGCCCCAGGTATCGCGGTACGCCTTGACCATCTCCGGCTCGCGGATCATGTCCGCGTCCTGGCCGTGCTTGACGTCGCGCTTGCGCACGAAGGGCTGGAAGTTGGAGCCGAATTTCACCCCGTAGGGCGGGTCCATGTAGATCATCTGGACCTGACTCCCTAAGCCCTCGTACTCCAACAGGCTGTTCATGACCTGGAGCGAGTCACCCAGCACCAGGCGGTTGCTCCAGGGGCCCAGGTGCTCGTAGGCGTCGAGTTGATCGGCCACGTCGAGCCCAGGGTCCCCAAAAAATCTGTCGCCGAACAGGTCCAACTGGCTGCCGATCGCCCTGTAGCTCTCCAAGGTGCTCAGGATGTCCTGGGTGGAGTGGCGCTCGTGGACGAAGAGGGGGATGGTGGGGACGCGGAGCTGCTGTCGCTCCGCCTTGCCGGCCCAGTTGAGGAAGGGCCGGGTCAAGGATTTGAGCCGGGCCACGCACTCGGCCAGGGACCCGAGGCGTTCGCCGGTCCCGGCCCAGGTGGGGCTGGTCGCGAAGAACGCCGCCTCGGCCTCCGCGCCCTTGCCCTCGGCGGCAGCCTTGGCGATGGCTTGGGTGGCACCCTCGATCAGGCCCAAGAGCCACTCGGCCAGGTCCCGTTCGGCGTTCTCGTCCCAGCACAGCTCCGGGGCCAGGGAGGAGTCGTAGCGGCGGGTCTTGGGCTGGCGCCGGTCGGGGAACTCCTGCTGCACGCCCACGGCCGGTCGTTGCACCGCCGGGTCCCCGTGCTCATAGGTGCCTGACTGGTGTTGCCCCTGGGGCTCGACGTTGGACTGATCGGGGGCCCGCTCGGCGGTATCCTTGGGCTCGGTCGCCATGGGTCGGTCTCTCGGGTGATCCGGGGCTCGGGGTTGGTATACGCGCCGCCTGGCGCATGCGGGCGCTGCATACGCGCAAGGATGCCACAGCCCGCCTAGGGATGCCTTTACCCTGCCTGACGGGAACGCGCATCCCACCGCACAACACACGGTTGCGGCGGCAGTCGAGCAATTTCACATCGCGTCTGGGCCAATCGGTTACGACGTCGCACTGGCTTGTGGAGCCCCGGGGCGGCCTAGAGGCGGAAGCCGAGTGCGCCGAGGTCCTCTCTGACCTCGGATTCCGCCAGGAGGGCGGCGAATCGTTGCACCGCGGGGCGCTCCCAGCGCGCCTGCGGAATGGCGAAGTCGTAGTGCTCCTCCAGCAGGGGCAAAAACTCCAGGTCATAGAGGCGCGCCACGGTGTCGATGGCAACGCCCCAATCGGCCCGCCCCTGGGCCACGGCCGTCGCGACGGCGTTGTGTGACTTGGTCTGCACCGAGTAGCCACTCGGCTGGACGCCGTCCAGCAGGGCGTCGATCAGCACCCGGGTGCCGCTGCCGGTGTTGCGGTTGATCAGGATGCAGGCCGGATCGGCCAGCGCCGCCGCGACCGCCTCCTGCGGGGTGGTGGCTTGGGCGAAGCGCGCATCGCCGCGCCGGAACAGCACCCCCTGCATGCGCCGATAGCCGGGCAGCAGACGCATCCCAGCGCTCAAATAGGGCCTGTTGTACTCCCCGGTGGCCGGGTCCATCAGGTGCACGCCGGCGAGGTCGCATTCACCGCGGCGCACGGCCGCGAGACCGCCCTGGCTGCCGACGTGCATGGACTTGGTGGTGATGCCCTCGCGCTGCAGGCGCTGGAGCAGGTAGTCGAGCCCGACGCAGTGGGAGCCGATGGTGACCAGGTCGGCCGGCTCCAGGCGGCGCGACAGGAGCTGCACGGCCACCACGCCGCCCGCGGGTAGCTGTTCCGTCTGGGCCGGGATACGGATGAAGCCGTCCGCGCCGCTAAAGGCGCTGACCGCCCCCGAGCCCTTTCCGACGGGGTAGGCCGCGTAGCCTCCATCGGCGCGCAACAGGCCGACCATCAGGAACTCGGTGCGCCCGCGCTCGGAGCTGACCCGCACCGGCAGCTCGGCCTGCACCTGCTCCAGGGTCTCCTCGGGCATCCCCGCCAGCCGTCTCAGCATGGGGGCGACGAACTGGTGGAAGGTGAAGATGGCGGAGGTCGGGAAGCCCGGGAGAATCACCACCGGCTTTCGGCCGGTCACCGCGAGGCACAGCGGTTTGCCAGGTTTGATGGCGACGCCGTGCACCACGACACCGGGGTCGGATAGGGCGCTGACCACCTCGTAGGACAGATCGCCCGCGCCCTTCGAGGTGCCCCCTGACAGGATGACCCCATCGTATTGGAGGCCCTGGCCCAAGATGGCGCGCTGTGCCTCCCAATCGTCCGGCACGGCGCCCAGACGCACGGCCTCGCAGCCGAGCTC
>JBGSUY010000057.1:0-6056 GCA_041753195.1 Chromatiaceae bacterium | reverse complement strand
GGCGCGGCCTTCGGAACCGGGGCACTGGCGGCCCTGGTGGCGGCACCCTGCACGGCGCCCTTCATGGGGGCCTCGCTCGGCTATGCGGTGACGCTGCCCTGGCACCTGGCCCTGGCGATCCTGCTTACCCTGGGGCTGGGGCTCGCCGCCCCCTTGCTGCTCCTCTCTCTCTGGCCGGCCCTGGCGGCCCGACTGCCCAGGCCGGGGCCCTGGATGGATCTGCTGAAGCAGCTCCTGGCCTTTCCGCTCTTCGCTACCGCCGCCTGGCTGGTCTGGGTGCTCAGCGTCCAGTCCGGCCCCACCGGCGTTGCCCTGGTGCTTACGGGGATGCTGCTCCTCGCCTTCGGGCTCTGGCTGCGGGAACGGACGGTCCGGGGGTCGCGATCCTGGTCGCGGCTCGGCTCGGCCGTCGCCATTATCGCCCTGCTGGGCTCCCTGTGGCTCGCCTGGCTCACGGAGGGACCCGGGACCTTCAGCGCCCAAGCCACCGCTGGGGGCCAAGCGAGCGGTGTGCTGCTCCACGAGCCCTATTCGGCCGAGCGGCTGGCGGCAGCCCGAGCCCAGGGCCGCCCCGTGCTCGTGAACATGACCGCCGCCTGGTGCATTACCTGCCTGGTGAACGAGCGGGTGTCCCTGAGCGGCCAACGGGTGGCCGAGCAGCTCGCCGCCCGGGACGTCCTCTATCTCAAGGGGGACTGGACCAACCGGGACCCGTCGATCACCGAGTATCTGGCGGGTTTCGGGCGCACCGGTGTCCCCATCTATGTCTCGTACCCGCCGGGCGGCGTGCCCCGAGTGCTGCCCCAGATACTGACCCCGGCCATCGTCGACTCGGCGATCGCCGCACTTGGGGACCCCGATCCCCTTCTGACCAGAGGAGAAAACCCATGACTCGAATATTGATGCGTCCAATGATCCGTCCCTTGGTCGTCGCGGGCTGCGTGGCCCTGGCCTTCGCCACCCAACCGATCGCCGCCAAACCGGAGCTCGGCCGGCCAGCACCCGCCTTCTCGGTCACCGACACCACCGGCAAGACCTGGAGCCTGGCCGACGTGTCGGGCCAGGGCATGATCCTGGAATGGACCAATCACGATTGCCCCTATGTGCAGAAGCACTACGGCAGCGGGAACATGCAGGCCCTGCAGAAGGAGGCCAGGGATGCCGGTTACGCCTGGCTGTCGGTGATCTCCTCGGCCCCCGGCAAGCAGGGCCATGTGACGCCCGCCCAGGCGGATGCGCTGACCAAGGACCGTGGGGCGTCACCCACCGCCGTCCTGCTGGACGAAGACGGGACCATGGGTCGTGCCTACGGGGCCCAGACCACGCCCCACATGTTCGTGATCGACGGCTCCGGCACCCTGGTCTACATGGGAGGGATCGACGATCGGGCCACGACGGCCCCGGAGGATGTGGCGGGCGCCACCAACTATGTCCGACTCGCCCTGGCCGACCTGGCGGCAGGCAAGCCGGTGGCCAAGGCGGCCACCCGACCCTACGGCTGCTCGGTAAAATACTGAGCCACCGAGACGGTCTCGGGCTAGGACCCCTGGCCCGCGACCGTCAGTCACCCCAGCTTCAATGCCTCCATGCAAGACCCATCCGATCGAACACCAGGCTCCCAGCGCGAGGCGGAGTGGCTCCGCGGCCCCGACGACCTGCTCACCGATTTCGGCCGGGCCGTCACCGTCTTCAACGAGTTTGTCCACGGCTATCGGGCCCTGCTCGACCTGGGACCCACCGTCACCGTCTTCGGCTCTGCCCGGCTGAAGCAGGGCAGCCCCTACTATGAGCTGACCCGTTCGGTGGCGCGCCGGCTCGCGGAGTCCGGATTCACCGTCATGACCGGGGGTGGGCCCGGCATCATGGAGGCCGCCAACCGGGGCGCCAAGGAGGGCGGGGGACTCAGCGTCGGCTGCAACATCGAGCTGCCCCACGAGCAGGCGCCCAACCCCTACCTGGATCGCAGCCTCACCTTCGACTACTTCTTCGTGCGCAAGGTGATGCTGGTCAAGTACTCCTCGGGCTTCCTCTTCATGCCCGGTGGCCTCGGCACCCTGGACGAGGTCTTCGAGACCCTGACCCTGATGCAGACCGACAAACTCAAGGGCTTCCCGTGTGTCGCCATGGGCGTGGACTTTTGGCGGCCGCTCATCGACTTTGCGGAGCGCAGCATGCTGGCCACCGGCACCCTGAGCCCGGGTGAGATCGAGCTGGAGCTCACCGACGACCCCCAGGCCGCGGTCGACTACATCCAGCGCCGGCTGACCGGGGCACGATGAACCCTGATGCGCGTCCGTTCTGAGGGAGCCTCAGAGGCGGATCGCTCGGGTCTGCTGCGGGACCATCATCGTGCCCTGGAGGGCTGCCGGCGCTGCCCGGCTATGTTTGGTCCACCGGTGCATGGGGAGTCGGTGATCTCCCCCGTCATGCTGATCGGCCAAGCCCCCGGGACCAAGGAGATCGAGCAGGGGAGGCCCTTCTGCTGGACCGCGGGCAAGACCCTGTTCCGCTGGCTTGCCTCCATCGGGCTCGAAGAGCACGGGGTCCGCACCCGGGTCCTGATGAGCGCCGTGTGCCGCTGCTTCCCGGGCAAGAACCCCAAGGGGGGAGACCGGGTGCCGGACGGCCCCGAGGTCTTCAGCTGCGCCGGCTGGTGGCGTGGGGAGCTGGAGCTTTGCCGGCCCCGGCTGATCATCCCGGTCGGCAAGCTCGCCATCGACCAGTTCCCGGAGCATCTTGGCCGGGGCCTCAAGCTCAATGAGCTGGTGGGCCGTCAGTGGCCCTATCGAACGGACTCCGGGATCGCCGCCGATCTTATCCCGCTGCCCCACCCATCCGGCGCCTCCACCTGGTTCAAGATGGAGCCCGGCAAGCGGCTCCTGCCCCAAGCCCTGGACTTGATCGCGGCCCACCCGGCCTGGCGCGCGCTTCAGGGCTGATGAGGGCGCGTTTGCCAGGCGTCGCTTCAGTGACCGTAAAGCAATGCGGATGAAGGGAATTGAGAGGTCGACGCGCTGATCGAGCTTGGGCGCTTGGAGCGTGGGGACGACGGTGCCCACTCTGCCCCCTACGACGCGATTCTGATCCATGCGCGGATCCGCGAGTCCTCGTGACGCTTGCCCGCCAGGGCAACAGATGAAGAGGCCCTAGTGGACGGCTCAGGGCCTGCGAGCCACCAGTTGCACGACGGCCCCTACCCCGTTATGGAGGGCCCCCTCGTGAATTTCCCGCTCGGTTTCGGCGAGCTCCAGGAATTCCAGCCCGGCCAGCTCCAGGCGCAGGGTCTCCGCATCCATCATCAGCTCGGCGGTGGGCGGCCCGCCGGTCCCACGCCCCACCTGATCGGGGGTGTAGGCCTCCAGCAGCAGGATGCCGCCGGGGCGAAGGCCGCCCACGCAGCCGCGATGCTCCTCGGCCCGCAGGGCCGGCGGCAGATGACAGAAGATGGAGACGATCCCGTCCCAGGCCTCCGGCTGGATCTGGTAATGGGCCAGGTCCGCGTGGACCGTGGTGATCCTCACCCCGCGACCCGCCGCCAGGGCGCGGGCCTTGTGCAGCCCTACCCCGGAGGCATCCACCGCTGTCACCTCATGGCCCTGCTCGGCCAGCCAGACGGCGTTTCGGCCCTCCCCCTCGCCGAGGCACAGGATCCGGCCTGCGGGCAACAGGTCCGCCCTCGATATCAGAAAGCCATTGGGCTCGGTGCCATACACATAGCCCTCGGCGCTGTAACGCTGATCCCACATCGATTCGCACCTCTCAAGGCGATGACTGAGTGCCGCCCCGCCCGTGGGGCGTCCCGAAGTCCAGCTCCGGCCCCCTGGGTACAATCCCGGTCGGGTTGATGCCCCGGTGGCTACCGTAGTAGTGCAGCTTGATGTGGTCCATCCGCACCGTCTCCGCCACGCCCGGCACCTGATAGAGATCCCGCGTGTAGGCCCAGAGGCTCGGGTAGTCGATGAGTCGGCGCCGGTTACACTTGAAGTGTCCATAGTAGACGGCATCGAAGCGCACCAGGGTGGTGAAGAGCCGCCAGTCCGCCTCCGTGGGCCGATACCCCACCAGGTAGCGTTGGCGCGCGAGGCGCTGCTCCAGCTCATCCAGGGTCTCGAAGAGCCGATCATAGGCCGCCTCGTAGGCGCTTTGGGTGGTCGCGAAGCCCGCCCGATAGACCCCATTGTTGACGTGCTCGTACACGAGCGCGTTGATGGCGTCGATCTGCGGGCGCAGGGGCTCGGGGTAGAGGTCCACCCCCTGGCTCCCCCAGGCATCGAAGGCGCCGTTCAGCATGCGGATGATCTCGGATGACTCGTTGTTGACGATCATCTGGCGGTGGGTGTCATAGAGCACCGGCACCGTCACCAGGCCGGCGAAGCCCGGCAGGGCGTGCTCGTAGAGCTGGTGCAGGGCCTGGAATCCGTAGACCCGGTCCGGCGTAGACCCCGGGTAGTCACCGAAGACCCAGCTCTCAGGCGGCATCAGGGGGTGCACCACGGAGACTGGGATCACCGACTCCAGACCCTTCAGGGCCCGCACGATCAGGGTGCGATGGGCCCAGGGACAGGCGTAGGAGACATAGAGATGATAGCGGCCTGGCTCCGCCGGGAATCCCCCCTCGCCCGAGGGTCCGGGTGCGCCGTCCGGCGTCACCCAATGGCGAAAGCTGGATGCCTGGCGGATAAACTCACCGGCGCTATTCGTCTTCATCTCGTTCCCCAATGACCTGTCTATGGGTCTTGCGCTGTCTCAGGCGATCCGCGCCAGGGGCGCAGCCTCCGGCAGCAGCTCGGCGATCCGTACCTTGGCCTCGGCGAGGGCCTCGTCTCCGCCCCGGGTCGCCACCCGGTCGGCGGCCACCACCTCCACCTCCGTGATACCCAGGAAGCCGAGCACATGTCGCAGATAGCCGGTGGCGAAATCGACGGCGCTCCCCACCGGTGTCCCGCCCGAGGCGACCGCCAGATAGGCCCGCTTGCCGGTGAGCAGCCCCACCGGCCCCTGCTCCTTGTAGCGGAAGGTGACCCGGGCCCGCGCCACCAGGTCCACCCAGGCCTTGAGCACCGCTGGGATCCCGAAGTTATAGATCGGCACCCCGATCACCAGTACGTCCGCGGCCTTGAGCTCCGCCACCAGGGCGTCGGACTCCGCCAGGGCCGCTCGCTCGGCCTCGCCGCGCCCCTCCGGCGGCGTGAAGTTGGCCTTGACCCAGTCCGGGTCCAAGAGGCGTGGGGGCTGGCTCGCCAGGTCGCGCACCCGCAGGTCGATGGGGCCATCGCCGCGCTCCAATTCGGCGACCAGCGCGTCGGCGACGCGCCGGGTCATCGATCCCTCGCCGCTGACGCTGCTGTCGATCCGCAGCACCTTGAGGGTCCTGTGGCGTGGCTTGAGCCCATGGATCAGTTTCATCTGCTGTCTCCGAAGTCTGCCTGACGGATAAGTGGTCGGCCGCCCGGTGTGGCGATGGCGCGGCCTTGGGGCAGAGGATAGGTGTTGCAGATGAGCGCATAAACAGTACCATCATGGAAACACTATTCTCGGAACGAGAACAATGGACCGACTCGAAGAGATGCGCACCTTCGTCAAGGTAGTGGAGTCGGGGAGCATGACCGCGGCGGCGGAGCGTCTCGGCGTTGCCAAGTCGGCGGTCAGTCGGCGCTTGGCGGACCTGGAGGGGCGACTCTCGGTGCAGCTCTTCCGGCGCACCACGCGCAACCTCAGCCTCACGGACACCGGACAAGGCTTCTACGAGCGCTGCCTGCGCATCCTCGCCGATGTGGAGGAGGCGGAGTTGGCCGTCTCCCAGGCCCACGGGACCCTGAGTGGACGGCTGCGGGCGGCGGTGCCCCTCTCCTTCGGCCTGTGTCACCTGGGTCCGGCCATGGATGCCTTCCTCCGGGAGCACCCGGAGGTGGAGTTTGACCTGGACCTGAATGACCGGCAGTTGGACCTGCTCGCCGAGGGGTTCGATCTGGCGGTGCGGATCGCCGAGCTGCGGGACTCCACCCTGATCGCGCGGCACCTCGCCCCGGTGCGCCATGTGGTCTGCGCCAGCCAGA
>JBGSUY010000056.1:0-8809 GCA_041753195.1 Chromatiaceae bacterium | reverse complement strand
CCCCGCCCCCGCGCTCTCCCTGCTTGAACCGCTCCCGGCAGGCGTCGAGCAGGGCGAAGCGCCGCTGTGTCTTGGCCTCGGCTAGCGCGTCGAGAAGCCATCGCTTCGGCACCGCCGTGTCGCCTGGATACCCCAACAGGCTGTCACGGGCGAGCAGATAGTCTTCGCCCCCGTCCGTGAAGCCGTGAGTCGCAAAGCCCACCAGGAAGAGCCCCTGGGCCCCGGCAAGCTGGCTTTGGCGACCGAGCAGCCGCCGAATGTCGGAGCGGTCCGCAGGCTCGATCCGGGCCCCGGCGGCCTTCAGGGCCGCCAGTCGCTCGCGGGACTCGGTCTTAGCCGCCTCGCCGGAGAGCGCCAGCGCCACCCGCCCCGGGATCACCAGACCCAGCTCGAGGGTGAACAGGTGGGCGAGATCCACCGCGTCGTCCACCGCGTAGGGCACCGGCGTCAGGGTCGCGTCCTTGCTGAACTGGCTTACCCCGACGAACAACGCGCTCGACTCGCCCGCATCGAAGCCCAGACGCTCCAGCTCCGCCTCCGGCACCGCCCGTAGCGCCACCCCACGCTCGGCACCGGCCGCAATGCCTGCCATCAACCAGAGACCCAGAATCAGCGCCAGCCGCTTGCACATGCTCGGAATCCAGAAGATCGCGCTTGATTAGCGCTTCCTTAAGCAACTGAATTGCGCCGCGAATCGCGACAGCAACCCAGTCGCACCCGGCAATTACCTAGCGCGGGCTTGTCGTGTCCAGTGCCGCGAGGCGACGCCCGTTAGCGGCCGACCACTAGGAAGGGACCCCAGTAATAGGGATGCCGGTATCGGGCATCGCGCCGCATGCTCTCGATGGCAGCACGTGCCGCCGCCCCCGGTGGCTTGGACCCGGCTGCATCATAGAACACCTTCATCCAGGCCGCTGTCGCCTCGTCATTGATCGGCCAGGCCGACAGCAGGAGGGCGTCGGCGCCGGCGAACAAGAGGCCGCGGGTCATCCCCAGGACCTCGTTGGCATGGGTCGCCTTGGCGGTACCGGTCTCGCATGCGCTCAGAACCACCAGTGTTGCCGCATCGAGCGGCAGACCGTACATCTCGGCGGCCGTGAGCTGTCCATCGTCGCCACCGCCGCTGCGCAGCGATAGGTGAGATAGCAAGGGCTGATCCGAAACAAATCGCCCGTGCACGGCCAGGTGCACCAGGTCCCGCCCCAGGAGCCAGGACTTGACCTCCGCTTCCGTCGGCAAAACGTCGGCTTCGACACGGCCCGGGTAGCGATCGGCGATGGCACGGACCTCGGCGGGCGCGTGCGCCAACGAGGGATCGGCAATCGCCAGCATCTGCCCTGCCTTGACGGGACGTGGCGGCGGAAGAGACGTCAGCACCGTCGCGCTCGGCGCATAGGTAATCTCAAAGCGCTCGCCGAGAAACTGCTCCGGCTCCGTGCTGCTGAGCAGAACTTGAAAAGGCAGGTAGTTGAGGTCCTCGTGTGGGACTATCACCAGGTGATCGGTTTCGATCCATTTCAGCACGGGCTCGACGAGGTAGAGGTAGAGCTCGCGGGCGAGGCGCTGATCGAACGGGCGGTTGGGATCGACCAGACCCTCGCGCAGCAAGGCAACCTTGTCCTGTAGCTCCGGACGGGGCAGAAAGACAGAGCGCACGTGGACACTGTGTGGGCCTATGTGCCAAAGCACCAACTGGGTCTCCAGCGTGACGTAGGCCAGCAGATCGCTGCTGTCGGCCGCCAGTATTCGCTGCACCGCCTCCAGGGAGACGGGCTCCGAGCTGACCAAGCGCGCGAGCTGCGGCGCTTGTTCGCGGATGCCCGACATGACCTTCTGATAGGCCTCTTCCAAGCGCGCAAGCGCCCCTTCCAGCTCCGCGGCACTCGGGCCGGACTGCGCCAGCACCTTCCCTCGCTGCGCGTCGCCGGCCTTCGCACGCACGGCGGAATCGACTGAGCCTATGCGCCCGGTGGTGTTACGGAGGCTGAATAGGCGCTGCTGCTGCTGGGCAATCTGCGTGCGAAGCGTCAAGGCCGATGCGTAGAGCTCGCGTTGCCCCGCCTCTGCAAACGCGACGTCCTTGGTCGCAAGCAAATCGGCCATCACCCTGGAGCGCGATTGCTCCATGAGAGCGAAGGCTTCCGCGAGCCGACCGCTATCGAGCAGATGGAGCATCGTGTTGTAATAGAACTCGACCTTATCCTCCAAAAAGCTGCCACGCGCCTGCTCGGCCTGTAACAAGCCGCGGTCGCGCTCCAGCAGGTCTACCGAGCGCAGGTACCACTTCAACGCCTCATCGCTTTCTCCTTCCATCTCGCGCAGCAAACCCTGCACATACGCACCCCGGGCGTCGGTCGCCGGCGGCATGCCGCCCTCGCCCTCGATCCAGGCCAACAGGCCAGAAAGCTCTGGATTCTCACCGGTCGTGAACCGCTCATGCACCAGTACGTCACCTGCCTGCCGCGGCGAGAAGATGCCGCTCCCCGTGATAATTTGGTGATAGCGCTGTTGACTGCGGATCAGGTCCTCGCGCAACGACAAATGACGGAGAAACCCATTCACCTCCCCGGCAAGGCCGCTCCAGCCAAGCTTCTGCGCCAACGCAAGCGCCTCCTCGTAGTCCCTTCTTGCGAGCCCTGCGGCCTCCAAACAGGGTTGGAAAGCCCGCTCGAAATCGCACCGCACGGCCAGCTTCTGATACAGGTCGGCGCGATCGAGATAGCCGTAGAAAAGAAGCTTGTCGTCCTGGATTCTGTCGACAACGGAGAAGGCGCGGTTGAGGGAGTCCGCCGCCGCAATCAGGTCGCCCTGCGTGAGTTCGGTTTGCGCCTTGAGGGAGAGCGCATCGAAGAGACACGTCTGGTCATCCATCCCTTTGCCGACCTGGATGGCCAACTCGATCGGACCCGATGCACGGTCAGAGTCACGCTTCCCGAGCATAAAGGAACGCGCCTGTCCGAGGAGGCCCTTGCATTCCGGGCCGGGGTCCCTGGCCTCTCGGGCGGTTCGCACGGCCTCCTCGTAGAGCTCGATGGCGGCGTCCCACCGATTGCCATATCGGTTGAGATCCCCCAGCTTCACCATCGAGTAGGCCGCGGGACCCAGCTTCCCGCGCGCCCGAAACAGCCGGATGCTCTCCTTGAGCTCGGCCTCGGCGCGCTCGCGCTCCTGCTTCAACGCGGTTTGGTCAAAGGTCCGCCGAAAATGGTCGATGTAGGCGTCGATGCGCCCAATCGCCCGCTCCTGCAGGACCTGCGGGTCTTCGCCGGGTGCGGCGAGAGCCGCTGCCGACATCAGCAAACCCAACGTCCACAAAAGTCGGAAGCCGTTCGGCGGCCTTCCAAGACGAGTGCTCCGATTGCGTACGCCGGAAGCCTGCATGTCACCATTGCCGGATGCACAGGTTATCCAGGTTTCTACCTTCATGACCGTCCCCTTGCGTTAGCTGGGTCCGAAACCACCAAGAAGCTCGACCAGATGTATGTACACTAGCCCCCAGATCGGCCACCCGCCAGTTCTCAGACCGAACCGCAGCCTTTTGTATGTCTCACACATCGGATTTCGGATTACTCGTGGGGGCGCCGCCCCTACCAAAGGCCCGGGAAACTGTGAGGTAAAATGCGACGGGTATGATTTATGGCTGAGACACAAAGGTCGGAGTAGGCAAGCACACAAAGCAGGTGTCCCCTGCCGGGTGACATCCTGCCGAGGGCTCCAATCATCGTCGGGAGAACCCGCCACGCCGCGGGCGACATGATCGGACAACCGGGTACCTCCCGATCTTCAGCTCCGCGCTATTGACCCCTTCCTTACCGGGCGCAGGCGCTTGCGCATCAGGATCTCATCCTCGCCCGCCATCAGCAGGTCCGTAAGCGTACCTACGGTCTCGAAGCCGCAGGCCCGATAAAGAGACTGCGCGGGCTCGTTGGATGCGGAGACCAGTAGCCACAGGTTATCCACACCGGCGCCGCGGCGAGACTCCACCATTTCGAGCACGGTGCGGCCGAGTCCGCGCCTTTGCCATTCGGGATAGATCGCGAAGAGTTCGATATAAGCCCCTCTCCACCAGCCATGGCGCAACACCAGCGCACCCGCAATCTCGCCGTCGAGATCGATGAGGAGCCCTTCGCGGTCCGAGTGGGCTGGCTTGAGGGCATGACTGAGATCCTCGGCGCTATAACCGAGTCGCTTCCAGGGCTCCATCTCCGCGATCCGCTGTGCGCACGCGGCGACATTGCGATCGGAGAGACCCCCAGTCGCCAGGAGTTGGACTGGTTTCACTCCCCTGTGCCCTCACCGTAAAGGACATCATAGTGCTTGTTGTCTCCAGGGAGGATCTCGAAGCACTCGTCGAACTGGCGGGGCCGGCCGGCGCTCAGTAGCTGGGTCACGGTGAGGAAATGGACCCCCTGGGACTTTAGCTTCGGGACCACCAGGCGCAACGCCTCGGCGGTTCCGTGGCCACGCCCATTGGCATGCATGATCACGATCGAGCCGCGTCCTCTCTTGATCCCCTCGCGAATGCGGTTGGCGATTCCTTCGGCGGTCTGATCTCTGTCAGGGTCGCCGGTAACGATGTCCCATTGGGCAGCAGCAATGCCGAAGTCGGCGAGGGCACGGAGCGATTCGTTGCTGCAGGTTCCATAGGGAAAACGGAAGGTCGAGGCCACCACGGGCACGCGATCCAGCACATCGAGTCTGACAAACCGGGCGCACTCGTTGTAGAGCTCGTCTCTTAGCTCCATGTACTGGGCCTGGGTCCAAAGGATCTGATTGCGCATGCTGTCCCCCTGCAAGACCCGGAGATTTCCGTGGGTCCAGGTATGGTTGCCCACCTCGAATAAGGGGTCGAGGATGAGCTGTTTTGCTCGCTCCCTGTGCGAGCGCATCCATTTTCCCCCGGCAAAGAAGGTCGCCGGTAATTGCTCCTCGCGCAGGAAGTTCACGATTTCCGGATCGTATCCTGCCACCTCGTCGGCCTGCTCACAGAGGTCGAAAGTGAGCGCGATGGCCGTTGCATTTCGGTCGTCGAGATCGACCCAACGAATCGAGCCTGGAGGAAGACCGGTGAAGCTTGCACGCTGCACCTCGGCGCGCCTTATCCATCGCTCCGGAGGCGGACGCGGGTCTGGAGGACGAATCTTTCTAATAATCTTCTCGGAAGCACTTCCGAGGAGCTCGGCCTTGGACCAGCATTTGGAGAGGATCGCCTCCGAGTCGTTAGAACGACCCCAGTCGGCGCTAGGAGTGGGAAATCTTTGAGATCCATTCTCCAACGGGCTGAGTCGCCAATCGAGGGATGGCCCCTCCACTGCCGCGGGCGCCGGGAGATCCGGCGAAGGCTGCCCCAAGACGGATAGATCCGATAGCTCTAAGCGGCCCTCGACAGCCGGCTGGGCCGATGCATCTGCGGATCGATTCGCGCCGCTCGGCCCTTGGGCGAGTGCTTCAGCAAAGCGCTGATTGACCAGCCCGGCATTGTCCTGCCGGTAAATCTGCGTGATCGTCCATCGATCCTGGTTGCGCTCGAGCCACGCCAATCCCTCGAGCGTCTCTCTCTTTTCGCCGTCAGCCCCGGTGCGGCCGTATTCAAGGTGAAAGCTGATCACGGCGGTAGCGATTTCGTCGTTGCGCAGGACCTCCTTAAGTTCAGACACCGAGGCAGACGAGATGCTTTTGCACTGCTCGTAGCCGGGGCGCAGATCGAGCACGGTGGAGCACTCGCCTGAGTTCAGTGCTTCGTAGTATCGCTGCACCGTCGACCGCGGAGACTCTGACCCCCCGGGAGGGTCTTCCTCGGTGCTCTCCGCGACCTTCGGGCGAGCCTGTTCCTCTTCCCCGGGGGCGGACTGGGCAGCCTCAACGATGGGTGTGGCGTGATGTAGCTCGTTTCCACTGGGACTGCCTACGTCGAGCTCGGTTGTCCCAGTAACGCCCCCTTGTGCCGATTGCGGCGTGTACGCCGAGGGCCCCGGATTCACGCGAAGGGCCGTACCAAAGAGGCTCGTGCAGGGTGCTGCTTTGTAGTCATGGAAATACCAGCCTTGGGCGGTTCTTCGCGTCACCACGCACCCCTCCGCTTTGGCGGGCTTCCCCTCCATGCGGTAGGTCAGGGAGATCGATACGAGGGCCGTGTCGCTTGTGGAGGCCACCTCCTCAACCCGATCGAGCGCGATCAGCTCGAATTTCGAGCAGCGGTGCTCCCGGTAGTCGGGTCGCAAGGCAAGCGCCAGGTCGCATTCCTGCGCGTCCATGAGCTCGTAGAAGGCGCGCACGACCTGAACAGGCGTTTCGCGTCGCCCCGCTGCGTCGTTCGCGGCCGAGAGGCAGCCTCCAGTAAGGGTCAGGGTCGCCAACAGGGCCACCTTTAGGGTGCGTGTCACGGTTCGACGACTCCACCTTGAAACCAATCCCCAGGACACGGTCGCGCCTACCGCATCATCGAGTCTGCATCGTCCGGAGCTTCCACTCGCCGTTGATCCGTGCCAGATCGAGGCTCATCTGATAGCGCGCGGCCGACTCACCTCGCGCCTTGCCGGTGACATCTACCCACAACCGGGCGGAGTCACCAGAGAGCCCTTTCACGACTTTGCGATCGACACGGAAGGACTCCACCTGGTTGACCATGCTGCAAAGTCGTGAGGGCCTGTGATTCGGATCCCAGAGGGCAGACACCGCCGAACAGTCGGCTCGGCCAAGCGCGTCGTAGTATCGGTCGGCGAACGCGAGGACGGACTGCTCACCGCTCGGTGGCTCAGGCTCGGGTGTCGCGGTACCGCCTGCACAGGGTCCGCTGGACTCGGCGTGCTGATACTTGAGCTTCCACGACTCTCCTTCCCAGACCAGGTCCAGACATCCGCTCCATGGCCGGGGCCCTTCGCCCCGGTTGCGCCCGATCACCTGGACATAGACTTGAGCATCGTTTGGGGTCATTTCGACCAGGTTTTTCGATTTGACCTCGAACCGATCGACGATATCCACCAACGCGCAAAGGCTGGACGGGGGGTCGATCCACATCGCGGATACCGTGTCGCAGCCAACGCGACCCAGAGACCCGTAGTACTGGTCGACGAACTGAAGTGCCAAACGCTCCTTGGCCTCTTCGATGCAGCGCTTGAGCTTAACCTCGGCCTCGGAGGCGTACTTTCCATTCTGGAAACTCCTGTAATAAGTCATATAGGCATCGCAGGTTCCGGCTCGCAAGGTCTCCTGCCACTTCTCCTCGTCCAGGTCCCGTTGTTTCTGCTGTTCGCACGCGGTCAAGCGTGTGCTCGCGTCGCTCGCATGCTTGCCGTCTGGAAAGTCCCGCTGATATCGCTCGAACGCCTCGCAATTCCCGTCTCGCACGGCATCCGACCAGGCGGTCGCGTCCGGATCCTTTGCAGGCGGTCGCGACGCGGCATCCGACGGCGCAGCCACGTCTGGGCCTTTCTCAGGCAGTGGCGAAGCGATTCGCTGTCCGCAAACGGCCAAGCGTGCCCTTGCGTCGCTGGCGTGCTTGCCGTTGGGGAAGTCCCGCTGGTATCGCTCCCATGCCTGGCAATCCCCGCCTCGCACAGCATTGGACCAGGCAATCTCGTCCGCATCTTTCGCAAGCGGTAGCGAGGGGGCTTCGCATAACCTCTCGATCTTTATCTGCACGTGCTTTCGGTAGCTGCTGCCGGGAAACCGGACCAGGAAGTCCTGGTAACCCTCACAGGTGTCCATCTTGTCGGCGATGCTGAATGCCATCATCTCCGCGAGCTGGTCATTGGGCTGGGGCGGCCTGCGTCCCGACTCCGGTATGTACTTCTCCACATAGGCGGCAAGCGCCTTTTTCGAACGCTCGCTACCGTCGAACTCCTCGATCTGTTTGAGCAGCCCGCGCTGCTCGTCTCCGGGGCTGTCGGTGTTGAGGAACGTGTCGACCCGGTCGTACAGCGCCCCGCTCAGGGGACCCCCCAGGTTTCCACGCAGCCGATCGAGGGCCGCCGCGCGCCGGTCTTCGTAATCCCGTCGCTGCGCCTGGGCCTTCGCCGTCGGGTCGTGCGCCAGCGGCAGCTCGGCGCCGGCCCCTTCGATGGTGCGGGTGATGCCCGGACTGGGCCTATTGGAGGGGCGCTTCTCGCTGACCCAGGCGCGCACCTGCCCGTCGACGTAGTCCGCCAGGGTGCCGGCAGTCACGTGGTGTTCTTTGGTCTTGGCCGCACCGCCATGCAGGCCGTCGAGGATCGCGGCGCTGAAGACTCCGTTCTGGCGCTCCGGGTCGTCGTAGGCGAAGCCCCCGGTGGTGGTGGCCGCCAGGACGACCGTACCCTGCGTCCTGGCCAGCGCCTCATGAAACGACGGGCTCATCGCGGCCGCCCCGCCCCCGCGCTCTCCCTGCTTGAACCGCTCCCGGCAGGCGTCGAGCAGGGCGAAGCGCCGCTGTGTCTTGGCCTCGGCTAGCGCGTCGAGAAGCCATCGCTTCGGCACCGCCGTGGCGACCGGATACCCCAACAGGCTGTCACGGGCGAGCAGGTAGTCTTCGCCCCCGTCCGTGAAGCCGTGGGTCGCAAAGCCCACCAGGAAGAGCCCCCGGGCCCCGGCAAGCCGGCTCTGGCTCTTCAGCAGCCCCAGGATGTCGGGGCGGTCCGCGGCCTTGATCAGGGCCCCGGCGGCCTTCAGGGCCGCCAGTCGCTTGACCGACTCGGTGTTAGCGCTCAGATTATCTCACCGCTGAATTCTCGCGCTTTTTCGCGACTGATCCGGTGGGAATTTCCGGTTTGAAGGGGCTGGTGGGAGAGCGGTGGAAGACGGAGTAAAGCGGGAGGGGGGTGGCCGCTGTGGA
>JBGSUY010000055.1:0-2349 GCA_041753195.1 Chromatiaceae bacterium | reverse complement strand
GAAGCGGATCTCGCCGGTGACGGGGGCCAGCGGCGGTGCACCCGCGTCGTCCGGCTCCGGGCGTACCGCGAAGGCCTCCAGCAGGCGCTCCGCCGCCCCGCGCGTCGTCTGTACGCTGCCGTAGACCCCGGCGAGTCCACTCATGGGCCGGGTCAGCAGCATGCCGTAGAGCAGGATGCTCACCAGGTCCGATGCCTGGAGGGCCCCGCTCTGCACCTGCCGGGTGCTGAGATACAGGAGCAGCAGCAGCCCCAGTCCAGCGAGCAGATGGACCGAAGGGGTCAGCAGCGAGTCGATCAGCAGCTGGCGCTTGGCGATGCGCAGGAGCTTCCGGTTGCTGCGCTGGAAGCGGTCCGACTCGTGCGCCTCTCGGGTGAAGGACTTGATGGCGGGCAGCATGCCGATGTTCTCCTCCAGGGTCGCGAACATCTCCGCATGGCTCCGCACCCACTCAGTGGAGAGCGGCCGCAGGCGGCGCCCGATCAGCTTCATGGCCAGGAAGAAGATCGGCACCAGCACCCCTGCCAGCATCCCGATGCCGGGGCTGATGCGGAACAGCATATAGAGGGCGCCGGCGAAGGTGATCAGGAGCGGCAGCAGGCTCACCAGGGTGCCGGTCACGAAGTTGCTGATGTGGGCCGCGTCATTGCCCAGCAGGGCCAGCACCTCGCCCCGGCGTCGCTCGTGGAAGTAGCCGAGCGGCAGGGCCTGGAGGTGGTCGTAGAGCCGGGTGCGCAGGCCCGCCAGCATGGTCTCGCCGGTGCTGCCCAGCAGATAGCGGTTGCCGAAGCTCAGCGCGCTCTGGATCGCTAGCAGCAGCACCCAGAGGACCAGCAGCCCGGGGATCCCGAACCCGCCGCTGGGGGTGGGATTGATCAGCAGATCGGTGAAGCGCCCGGCGATCCAGGGGTTTGTCAGCGCAATGGCGCTCTCGCCTGCCAGCAGAATCACCGCCAGGGCCAGGACCGCTCGGTGGGGGGTCACATAGGCGAGCAGCTTGCCGAAGTCGGATCTGGTCATGGGTTTACGACGGCGGCGGCCTCGTCCGCCTTGGACCGGGCGGGGTGGGACTAACCGCCGTCGAGAAAGGGATTCTTGATCTGATCCGGCGGTGGGGGAATGGGCCTGCGAGCCCCCGAGACGGTTGCGGGCGATGGGGGTGGTGCCAGATCCGGCGCCTCAATCACCGGCGTGCGGCGCCCGCGCCGTCTCATCGGCTCGCCTTCCGCCTCGGGCTCGGAAAAGAACACGCCGGCCAGGAAGGCGAAGTAGACGATGTTGGCCGGGATATGGAGGTTGAAGTCCACCAGCGAATGCAGCAGCAGCAGGAGGAGGCCGATCCCGGCCCCGACCTGGATAAAGCGCAGGCGCGACCAGTCCTCCCAGGTCCAGACCTTGAGCCATCGCAGGGCGTAGAGCACGGCAATCAGGGTGATCAGGATAGCCGCGAGCAGCCCGGCCTCGAACAGCCACTCCAGGTAATCGTTGTGGGCATGGTTGATGAACCAGCGGCCGAGCTCCGGGGGCTGAAAGGCCGGGAAGACGTCCGGGTAGTTGCCGGGGCCGCTGCCAAGGGGGGAGAAGGTGCCGATCCCCTCCAAGGTCGCCGAATAGATGGACCAGCGGGCGTCGTTGACCGCCCCCTCCACCGAGAACCGATCGAGGACCGGTAACAACCCGATGGCGATCCCGCTGCCGAACGCGAAGGCGATCAGGGTCCCGGCGGGCCCGTAGACGTTGTCGCCGCCGATGCGCCGGGCGAACATCAGGGTCGAGAGCAGGATGCCGAGCATCCCCAGGGCGATACCCGCGCGGGAGCGGGCGAAGATCAGGCCCACCAGGAGCAGCAGAGCGGTGGCGCCGTAGAGTATGGCGGTGTGGCCCCGCAGCGACCCGAGAAAGGCGAACCGCTCCCTCAGGCCCCGCCGCTGATCGCGCCCGCCTCGACCCACGGAGTAGAAGAGCAGGGCCAGGGCGATGGGGAGCGCCATCTCCAGCAGACCCGAGAGGTGATCCGGGTTGGTGTAGGTGCCCTGGGCGCGCGCCACGCCGGGGATGGTGAGTCCGAGGAAGGCGGGGCTGCCCGGGCCAGCGCCGTACTGCAGGAGCCCGAGGAGGGCCTGGGCGGCCGCCACGCCCAGCAACAGGAGCACGAGCCCGATGACGCGCTCCCCATCGAGCGCGCGGGTCCCCAGGAAGAGTGCGACCGGAACGAGCAGCAGCAGCCAGGCGGACTCGGTCTCCAGCGGGTACAAGGAGAGACGCAGCGCGGCCGCGTCGCCACCCAGGAGGGACTGGGCCGCAAGGTAGGGCTCGCGGCCGGGCAGCCAAGCCGCCAGCCCCGCGGGC
>JBGSUY010000054.1:0-2581 GCA_041753195.1 Chromatiaceae bacterium | reverse complement strand
GGCCTGGTGGACCCCGGCAGGCCGGCGCCGCGCCCGCTTGCGGTTGCGGGCGAGCAGCCCGCGCAAGCAGGAATCCGGGGGCAACAGCGGCGCCTTCTCCCTCCCCTCAGTGGTCCAGTATTCCTACGAGCTGGCCATCGGGGGTGAGACGGTCAGCCCCGAGGAATGGGCCGCCCTGCTCGCCTCCAAGTCCGAGCTGGTGCTGTTCCGCGGCCAGTGGATGCAGATCGACCGCACCGGCATGGAGGAGGTGCTGCGCCTGCTGGAGCAACCCGGCGAGCGCGAGATGCCGCTTGCGGAGTTGTTGCAGCGCGCCGCTGGGGCCGAGGAGGAAGGAATCGATCTGGCCTGCGACGAGGCCGTGACGGAGATGCTGGAGCGGCTGCGCGACCCCGGCGGTTTCCTGCTCGCCGAGCCGCCCCCGACGTTCGTCGGAACCCTGCGCGGTTATCAGCAGCGCGGGCTGTCCTGGCTCCATTACCTGGAGCGTACCGGTCTCGGGATGTGCCTGGCGGACGACATGGGACTGGGCAAAACGGTTCAGGTGATCGCCCTGCTCTTGATGGAGCGTGAAGCGGCCGCAGACCCCGCCACCCACCCCGGCCCGACCTTGCTCGTGGCCCCGACCTCGGTACTCGGCAACTGGCAGCGCGAGCTGCACCGCTTCGCCCCCAGCCTGCGCAGCACCCTGCACCATGGTCCGGAGCGGCCCCAGGACACCAAGGCGTTCCGCCAGGCGATCGCGGGACAGGACCTGGTCATCACCTCCTATGGTCTGCTGCGGCGCGACCAGGACCTGTTCCTCGGCGAGCACTGGGGGAGGGTGGTGGTGGACGAGGCACAGAACCTCAAGAACCCCCACGCCGCCCAGACCAAGGCGGTGCAGCGACTCAAGACCGCCCACCGCCTCGCACTCACCGGCACCCCCATCGAGAACCGCCTGCTCGACCTCTGGTCCCTGTTCCACTTCCTGAACCCTGGCTATCTGGGAAGCGCCACCGCCTTCAAGAAGCGCTTCGAGGCCCCCATTCAGCGCGAGCAGGACCAGGCCCGTGCCGCCACCCTCAAGCGCTTGGTGGAGCCCTTCATCCTGCGCCGCGTGAAGAGCGACAAGCGCATCATCCAGGACCTGCCGGAGAAGGTGGAGCAGAAGGTCTACTGCAACCTCACCCCGGAGCAGGCCGCGCTCTACCAGACCGTGGTGGACGAGGTGCAAGGCAAACTCGAGGCGGCCGACGGCATCCAGCGCAAGGGGCTGATGCTCGCCACCCTGACGCGGCTCAAGCAGATCTGCAACCACCCAGCCCAATTCCTCCAGGACGGCAGCCCCTTCCTCGAGGCCCGCTCGCACAAACTGGAGCGGGTCGCCGAGATGGTCCAGGAGGTGATGGCCGAGGGCGAGAGCCTGCTGCTCTTCACCCAGTTCACCGAGATCGGCGACGCCCTGGAGGGGCTGTTCCGCCAGCAGTATCGCTACCCGGTCCTCTACCTACACGGCGCGACCTCCCGGGTGCGCCGGGAGCAGATGATCCAGGCCTTCCAGGACCCGGCGAGCGCCCCGGCGGTCTTCATCCTCTCCCTCAAGGCCGGCGGTGTGGGGATCACGCTCACCCGCGCCAACCATGTCTTCCACTTCGACCGCTGGTGGAACCCGGCGGTGGAGAACCAGGCCACCGACCGCGCCTACCGCATTGGCCAGGAGAAGCGGGTCTTCGTGCACAAGATGGTCACCGTTGGCACCCTGGAGGAGCGCATCGACCGGGTGCTGGAGGACAAGCAACGTCTCGCCGAGGGGATCGTCGGCAGCGATGAGGCCTGGCTCACCGAGCTGGACAACGCCGCCTTCCGCAGGCTCATCGAGCTCAATCGGGCCGAGGCGGTGATCGAATGACGAGGGCCCGGCGCCGGCGGGTGGGCAATACCGCCACTGCGGGCTCCGAAACCCAGGGGGCTCGCAGTCCATGACCAAGCTAACCTCCACCTGGTGGGGCGAACGCTTCCTAGCGGCCCTGGAGGCCGCCACCGACGCCGGCCGGCTGCAGCGGGGTCGCGCCTATGCCGGCCCCTCGCGGTTGCTGGAGTTCCACATCGAGGGGGCCAAGATCCGCGCCAAGGTGCGTGGCAACAAGAATCCCTATTTCGGCGTCTACAAGGAGCCCAAGTACAACCTCAGCATCCAGCTCCAGGCCATCCCCGCCCCCGCCTGGAAGGGGATCGTCGCGCGCCTCGCCGCTAACGCCGGCTGGCTCTCCCGCCTGCTGCTCGGCGAGGTGCCGGAGGACATCGAGACTGCCTTCCGTGCCGCCGGCCACACCCTGCTGCCTTACCAGGCCAAGGACCTGACAAGCCAGTGCTCCTGCCCCGACTACGCCAACCCCTGCAAGCATGTCGCCGGGACCTATTACCACGTCGCCGGGCTCATCGAGCAGGACCCCTTCCTGCTCTTCCAGTTGCGGGGCCTGAGCCGCGAGGCCCTGCACCGCGAGCTGGTCAAGACGCCTCTGGGCCAGGCGCTGTCCGCTCAGCTCAAGGCCGACGACCAGCCCCCCCTGCCTGAGCCGCGCCCCCACCGCTACCCGGC
>JBGSUY010000053.1:0-8671 GCA_041753195.1 Chromatiaceae bacterium | reverse complement strand
CTGCCCGCCGCCCTGGTGGCCCTGGTGGTGGCTGGTCTAGTGGTGGCCCTGCTGGGGTTGGACGGCCAGGGTGTCGCCGTGGTTGGGGCGGTGCCGGCGGGGCTGCCGGAGCTCAGGCTGCCGAGCGTTCCCCTCGACCTGCTGGACGATCTGGTCGGCGCCGCGGCGGGTCTCGCACTGGTCAGCTTCTCGAGCATGATGCTCACGGCACGCAGCTTCGCCGCCAAAAACCGTTACGAGATCGACGTGGACCGGGAGTTTGCCGCCCTGGGGGCGGCCAACATTGCCGCCTCCTTGTCCCAGAGCTTCGCCATCAGCGGGGCGGATTCCCGCACCGCCATGGCGGACGCCTCCGGCGGACGCACCCAGGTCACCGCGCTGGTTGCCGCCGCGACCGTCGCGGTCGTCCTCCTGTTCCTGACGGAACCCCTGCGCTATGTGCCGATCGCCGCACTCGGCGCCGTACTGATCAAGGCATCCCTGTCCCTGCTGGATCTCCAGTCTCTCCGGGACTTCTACCGGCTCGACCGGGGCGAGTTCGCCCTGTCGCTGCTCGCGACCCTGGGCGTCATCTGGGTGGGCGCTGTCCAGGCCATCCTGGTGGCCGTCATCCTGGCGCTACTGCGCTTCGTTCACTTCACCTCGCGGCCGCGGGTCGAGATCCTCGGCAAGGTCCAGGGTCTACCGGGCTTCCACTCGATCGCGCGTCATCCGGAGGCGGCGGCCGACTCAGGCCTGCTGATGTTTCGTTTCAACGCCCCGCTGGTGTTCTTCAATGCCCCCTATTTCAAGCAGCAGGCCCTCGCGGCGATCGCGGCGGCCGGTCCGCAGCTCAAGTGGTTCGTGCTCGACGCCCTGCCAATGACGCAAGTGGATGTCACAGGCTACGACGCGCTGGACAGCCTGTCGCGCACCCTGCGGGAGCGGGGCGCGGAGCTGGTGGTCGCCGGACGAAAGACCGAGGCGACTGAGTGGCGCAGCGCCAAGGGTCTGGGGGAGAGCCTGATCGCAGGTCGGCATTTCCCGACCCTGCGGGCGACGGTCAAGGCCTATCGGGGGTTGTTTCCGGCGGAGTTTAGCAAGGATGGCCCCGGCTGACGTCTGCGGTGGGGCCGCATCTTGACCACGTGTTTTCAATCGGATACTAAGTTTTCTCAGTGGAGGCACGCATGGGATATGAAAAGCCGCTCCGACTGCACGGCCGGCCGATGCTCGTTGGGCTGTGCCTGCTCCTCCTCCTCGCGGGCGCGGCGGCGGGGCAGACCTGCGCACCCGGCCGAGCGGCCGCCCGCTTCGTGCTCAACGCTGACGGCACGGCCACCGACGGCACCACTGGCCTGACCTGGAAACGCTGCAGCGAGGGACAGACCTGGGACGGTAGCACCTGTACCGGAGACGCCGCCCATCACGACTGGCGGGAGGCGATGGCCCTCGGCCAGCAGTCCGATGAGGGCGGGTGGCGTTTGCCCACGCTCGACGAGCTGGCCTCCATCGTCGACAAGGCCTGCTCTGAGCCCTCGGTCGACCCTGGCGTCTTTCCCGCCACCCCGTCCGGCGTGTTTTGGTCATCCACGCCGGACGAGAATGGCGACTACGCCTGGTATATCCACTTCCGCGATGGCCACGCCAGCAAGGCCCACAAGGGTCGGGGTGGCTATGTGCGTCGGGTTCGGGGGCGATCGTGACGCCGGAGATCAGTCGGAGGGCATCCCGCTTCTGCGGGTCCGCCCTCCATCGACGGGGTCCGGAGCCGAAGCGCAGGTCCGCGTCCCTAAGCGCGATGGGCCGCAGCGGCGTCACCTGGGGTGGCTCTGGACCGACGCGGGCCGCCAACCTAGGGGCCCAGGCGGCTCGCGGGTAGGTGCCCGTGGAGACTGGCTGGGACCGAGGCGACAGCGCGCGCATCTCCACCGAGGAGCGCCTGGCCTTTGAGCAGTTGCTCGGCGATCTGTCCGCCCACTTCGCCGACATCCCCGCCGATCGGGTGATCGACGAGATCACGCGGGCACTGGGGCGGTTGCTCGACTTCCTGGGTTTCGATCGCTCCAGCTTTGGCGAATTCGTGGACGCCGGTGAGCGTTTCGAGGTCCTCTGCTCGGTGGCCCGGGACGTCGCCGCGGCCATACCTCGAGGCCCGCCCCCGCCGCTGCCCTGGTACTTCAGTGAGCTGCGGGCCGGCCGGATGGTCGTGCTTCCGAACATCCCCGAGGATTTCCCTCCAGAGGCCACGGAGGAGATCGAGTACTGCGCGCGCACTGGCCTCAAGTCCAATCTCGGCATCCCGCTGCGGGTCGGCGGTCGGGTCATCGGGGCCATCTCGTTCACGGCGTTCCACCGAACCCGCTCCTGGCCGGAGGATCTCATCGTCCGGCTCAAGCTCTGCGGCGAGGTGTTCGCCCAGGCCCTGGCGCGCAGCCGCCGAGAGGCGGAGCTCGCCGCCGCCCTCGCCGAGATCACGCGCCTGAAGGAGCGGCTCGCGGCGGAGAACGACTATCTGCGCCATTCCGCCTGCCCCGGCGCCGGAAGGGTCTTGGAGAGCCGCTCCCCGCGCTTCAATCAGTTGCTCGAGGAGATCACCCAGGTCGCCCCCACCAACGCCACGGTCCTGCTGCTCGGCGAGACCGGTACCGGCAAGGAGGTATTGGCTGACGCCATCCACTACCTGAGCGATCGCCGGGAGCGTCCGATGGTCAAGGTCAACTGCGCCGCCCTGCCGGCGTCCCTTATCGAGGCGGAGCTCTTCGGGCGGGAGAAGGGGGCCTACACCGGGGCGCTGGCCCGCCAGATGGGCCGTTTCGAGCTGGCGGATGGCTCGACCATCTTCCTCGATGAGGTGGGCGATCTGCCCTTGGAGCTGCAGTCGAAACTCCTGCGCGTGCTCCAGGACGGCAGTTTCGAGCGCTTGGGCAGCACCCGCAGGATCCGGGTCCAGGTGCGGGTGATCGCGGCCACCAACCGCGACCTCGCCCGCGCCGTCTCCGAGGGTCGCTTCCGCGACGACCTCTATTACCGGCTGAACGTCTTTCCGGTCGCCGTGCCGCCGCTGCGCGAGCGCCCGGAGGACATCCCGCTGCTCGCCTGGCAATTCGTCAAAGCGCTGAGCGAGTCCATGGGCAAGCCCATCGAGCATATCGCCGAGGACTCCATGTCGGCACTCCTCGCCTACCCCTGGCCGGGCAACGTGCGGGAGCTGCGCAACCTGATCGAGCGGGCCATGATCCTCGCCCGTGGACCGACCCTGCAGGTCGCGGTCCGTCCCGCGCCGACGCCGGTCACCAACAAGGCGCCGGAGGCGGTCCCCGCGAAGGCATCCGCGGCCACCCTCGAGGCCATGGAGCGGGAGCACATCCTTCGAGTCCTGCAGCAGGCCGGCTGGCGCATCCGCGGGGCCGGAGGGGCCGCGGAGCGGCTCGGCATCAAGCCGACCACCCTGGAGTCGCGGATGAAACGCCTGGGGCTGCGACGGCCAGGCTCCGACATATCGTAGAACAACCGCCATCTCGTAGGCTCGATTCGGAGTCCTCGCGATCCTTGGCCTAGCGGCTTTGCTAACCGGCTGACTTTGTTGTTTTCCCGAATGGCACCTCGGCCTTTCCACGCCTGGCAAGCGGCTTGCTCATACCGTGGCAGTCCGGTCGCCTGGGCCAACCGCTGATGATCGTCTTCTCTCTGAGCATTCGCGTCCCGCAATCGAGGCGGCGTGGGGTGCTCGCGAGGGCGTGTCATACTTGGAGCGCGTTCCCGGCGCGACTTTCGGTAAAGCCGCGCCTTAACCGCCGCAAACAACCAGAGAGGGCAAGACGATGTCGACCAAGACCGAGCTGACCCGAACGGGACGAGTCCTGAGTCTCCTGTTGCTCCCGGCCCTCGTTGGCCTGATGCCGGCGAGCTCCCACGCGCGTCCTGGTCCAGGCGGCATCGCCGATCCGCGTGGGGTCGCTGATCCCCGTGGCATCGCCGATCCCCGTGGGGTCGCCGATCCGCGTGGCATCGCCGATCCCCGTGGCGTTGCCGACCCGCGGGGCATCGCCGATCCGCGTGGTGTCGCCGACCCGCGCGGTGTTGCCGATCCGCGCGGTATCGCTGACCCGCGTGGGCCACTCGATCCGCGTGGTCCGCTCGATCCGCGATAGGGCAACGCCATCCATCACACCGCAACGAACACCGTCACGCCGAGACGTCGCGAGCTGAAGGTCTTGCAGGGCAGCATCGATGTCCTGCGCCTGTACCGACAGGTGATCGGGGCAGGCCAGACGGCGCGATGCCCTTGTTCGCGGCGCAGCGTCTCGGCGCGACCCGCTGCCGTCATCGACGCGGATGGTCGAATTGGGCCGCTCGGCGGGGCCGCGAGGGCGTAGGATAGCGACCCGATCCGCCGCGGCGCCAAGGCATCACGCCTCGGCGCACCTGATATCAACTTCATCGCCCAGGAGCCTCGCCGATGTCCGAGCCGCTACACCCGGCCGCAATACCTCACTTGCCCCCCTTCGTGACGGCGCCGGGGGAGACCGACGCCCTCTTCGTGACGATGGCCATCTTCGTACTGCTCGCCGTGATCGGCATCGGCATCTTCTACTTCAAGCTGCATGCGTTGCCGGAGCAGATGGCCCATCGCGGCCAGAAGGTGCAGTTCCAGATCGTCGCGGTGCTGGCGCTCATCGCCCTCTTTACCCACAACCACGCCTTCTGGATCGCCGGGCTGTTGCTCGCGCTGATCCCGTTGCCGGACTTCACGACGCCCCTGTCCTCCATCGCCGGCTCCCTCGAGCGGATCGCCGCCAGCACGGGGCCCGCGGCCCCGACACCGCCCGCACCGGAAACACCCTCGCCGGCCACGGATCAGCCGGCCGAGCAACGGGGGGCATGACCGATGTTTGAGCTCATGCTCTGCTCGTCGCTGACCATCCTGCCGGACTTCCTCTATCGCCGTTTCGTTCAGGGCAAGCGGCTCGGCCGCGAGATCACCCTGTTCTCGGTCTGGTTCGAGCTGCGCTATGGGATCACCCTGTGCCTGATTCTCACCTTAAGCCTGATCACGACCATCTTCTACTTCCACCCCTCGACCAAGGCGGCCACCTCGGTGTTCCGCACCGTGACCGTCCTGCCGGAGGCCAGTGGCCGGGTGGCGGAGACCTTCGTCGCGCCGAATCAGCGGGTGGAAGAGGGACAACCCCTGTTCCGGCTGGACAGCACGGCGCAGGAGGCGGCGGTCGACACGGCCCGCCGCAAGATCGCCGAGATCGAGGCCGCGATGGTGACGGCACAATCCCAGCTCGCAGAAGCGGAGGCGCGTATCGTCCAGGCGCGGGGGGCGCTTCAGCAGGCCACGGACGAGCGCGAGAGGCGGGCGGAAGTGCAGCGCAAGAGTCCCGGCTCGATCGCGGAGGCCGAAGTCGAGCGGATACGGGTGCAGGTCGAGACCGCGCAGGGCGCCGTTGACGCGGCACTGGCGAGCCGCGAGGCCGTCGTCTCGCAAATCGAGTTTCAGCTCCCGGCCGAGAAGGCCAGCGCCGAGGCGGCGCTCCATGAGGCCGAGGTGGCCCTCGAGAAGACCCTGGTGGTGGCCGGGACGAACGGGACCCTGCAGCAGTTCGCCCTGCGCCCGGGCGACGTGGTCAACCCGATGCTGAGACCCGCCGGCATCCTGGTGCCGGAGGCCCGGGTCACGGGCCTCCTGGCCGGTTTCGGGCAGATCGAGTCGCAGGTGCTGAAGGTGGGCATGATCGGCGAGGTGACCTGCATCGCCAAGCCCTGGAAGATCATCCCGATGGTCGTGACCGAGGTGCAGAATGTCATCGCCTCCGGCCAGGTGCGCCCCACCGACACCTTGGTCGACATCCAGCAGATCGCCAAGCCCGGCACCATCACGGTCCTCCTGGAGCCCCTCTTCGCGGGCCAGCTCGATGACCTGCCCCAGGGCGGCAGTTGCATCGCCAACACCTACACCAACAACCACGAGGCACTCTCCGACCCCGCCACCGGCACTCTGCGCCGGTTCGGGCTCCATGCCATCGACGCGGTCGGCCTGGTGCACGCGATGATCCTGCGCATTCAGGCCCTGCTCCTGCCGATCCAGACCCTGGTCCTGGGCGGGCATTGACCCGGGCCCTTACGCGTTGGCGGCGGTAGTCCGGCGCTGCGGGCGCCTTGCGGTGCACGCGCCGACGGGGCCGTTGATCCCCGAGTCTCTCTGTGATCGCGTCGCGCTGGCTCGCGATCACACCCCCGCCGGAAAAAGAGGTATGCATCGCATGACACGTCGATTCGTCGCTAGCGCCGCGGTACTGCTCGGTGCCATTCTGATCGGGGGCTGCGCCACCAGCGCGCGCCAACTGATGCCGACCCCGGTCCTGTACCAGCTTCCGGGCGGACAGCCGGTCTTTGATCGAGCGACAGAGACGCCGCAACGCCCCAGCACGGACCTGGACCTGCTGTTCATCACCGACCGGGCACCACCGACGGCCGCCGAGCAGGAGGCACAAAGCAAGGAACAGGGTCCCTTGCCCTACGGCCAGGAGCGAGCCAAGCGAGTCGCTTTCGGGTCCGCCCAGGTCCGGGTGGTGCCGGGATTGGACTGGGAGGCCCTGCGTGAGCAGAGCCAGCTCGCCGAGCGAACGCGGGAGGTGAACCTCGAGCTCGGCCAGGTGCGGGAGCTTGGGGCCTTTCCGCAAGAGCCGTACCGCTTGCGCCCGACAGAGGACGGGAAGCTGCTGCGGGATCGCGACCAGCTTGCGCGCCACGCCGAGGCGAAGGGCCGGCTCCAGGGCGAGGTCCAGCGTCGCCTCGCCGCGGCGCCGAGCAAAGAGGTCCTGCTGTATGTGCACGGCTTCAACGAGACCTTCGAGAGCGCCGCCTTCACCGCCGCGGAGCTCTGCCATTTCCTGGGTCGTGAGCAGGTGTGCGCCTTCTTCACCTGGCCGGCCTCCACCACCGGCAACTTCCTGACCTCCTACACGGCGACCACCGAGTCCGGAGACTTTGCGGTGGAGCACCTTAAGAAGACCATCCGCATGCTCGCCACGACGCCCGGGGTGGAAGGGGTGCAGATCCTCGCGCACAGCCGGGGCACGGCGGTGACGCTCAAGGCCGTGCTGGAGCTGGGGCTCGAGGCCATCGCCGCCGGCAAGGAGGCCTCCAACCTCTACAAGATCGACAACCTGGTGCTGCTCTCGCCGGACATCGACATCGACATCGCCGCCCAGCAGATCACCGGCTTTGTCTCCGACCCCGACCTGGTCACGGTATGGCCCGAGGGGAGGCTGCCGCGGGTGCTGAAGGGCCGGCTGACCATCTATGCGTCGCCCGAGGATCGGGCGCTCCTGGTCTCGCGGATCCTGTTCCGCAGCCGCACCCGGGTCGGTCAGATGCGGCCCGAGGACATCCCCGAGGAGGGCCAGCGTTACATGGCGGAGGTCGGACGGTTGGACCTGATCTCCTACCAGGGCAAGCGCACCGATTTCTTCGGGCACTCCTATTTCACCACCAACCCGCAGGTCAGCTCTGACCTGATCCAGTTGATCCGCTACGGCAAGAAGCTGGGGGAGCCCGGGCGGCAGCTCATCAAGACGGGGCCCATCACATGGAAGTTCCCCATCGACGACAACAGTCGGTGAGCTGGTTGGTGAAGATGACGCTCCCGATTGCGTCCTGACTGTGACTCGTGGCGGTCCCCTTGTTAAGGAGGTCGAATCCACGCTGCAGGACCGGTCTCGAGACCTCGGCCGGGGATTGGCGATCGGGGCACCTGGGCCGCTCGTCTCGTTCGAATCACGCGCCCTTGGGCGTCTCCATCGTCTCGTCAACGGAGTCCTCAGAACTATGAAAATCGATCCATTGCTCGCACTGTTGCTGGTGATCACGCCGACGATCGCAAGCGCCGAGATCTCCTTCGAGGGCCTGAAGGAAGGCGCGGCGAAGGCCGCGAAGGCAGTCGGCGATACCACCAAGGGCGCGGTGGATGCGGCCGGAGAGGTGGCCGGCAAGGCGACCGACGCGGTCAAGGAGACCGTCGACTCAACCGAAAAGAGCCTGAGCGACGAGGCCACACCAGGGGAGACCCGGTCCAAGCTCAACGCGATGGCCGAGGCGACGCTCAAGCGCCTGTTTGCAGAGGAGCCGGGCAGCCGCGCCCTCTTCGATCGCAGCGCCGGATACGCGGTGTTCGACAAACGCGAGGCGAGCTTCTATGTCGTTGCCGGCTACGGACGCGGGGTTGCGGTTGATGCCAGGACCGGCGCGCGGGTCTACATGAAGATGGCGACCACGGGCGCGGGTGTAGGTTTCGGACTCGGCGGCTTCGCCTCCCAGCTCGTGATCCTGTTCGAGGACGGCGCGACGCTCGAGCGGTTCCTCACGGAGGGTCTAGACGCATCGGCTGGCGTGGGGGCCATGGCGGGCGAGGAGAAGGAGCAGCTCACGCTGGGATTCACCGAAGGCAAGGCGGCGTTTGTGCTGACCGGCAAGGGCTGGAAGGTCGCCGCCAAGCTGACCGGATCGCGCTACTGGCCCGACGAAGCGCTGAACGTCCGCTGAGCGCGACCATGGCCGTCCTGCGCCTAAGCCGCCTCATCCTGCGCCTCATGATCTCGCTGATCCTGGCGCTCGCGATTCTGTGGGCGGCCGCCGCCCTCTGGATCGACGGCCCCCAGTCCCGGGCGCTGGCAGGCGCGCT
>JBGSUY010000052.1:0-6979 GCA_041753195.1 Chromatiaceae bacterium | reverse complement strand
GTTGCCGCTGCGTCGGTGTCAACTCCTCCGCCTTGGCCAACCACTCGCGAAATGCCTCGGCCCGCATGGCGTCAACCTCCACATTCCACATGCCTATCAGAAGGATAGCTCGGGCCAACACTCAACGCGGACATAGCCTTTTTCATTGGCCCAGCGGGCCTTGTTACTCCTCTGCTCGCGCCTGGCCTCGTTCCAGTCCTCCGGCAGCTCGCCCGCATCGTTAGGCGCGCATTCTCTTCACGGCGGGTGCCCTGAATCGGTGGGGGCACGATTGAGGCATCGACGATCCGGCGGGCCCCGCCAGAGCCAGCCGGCAAGTCACCGAAACGGTCGAAGAGCGACTCGATCAGCCCCAGCTCCTCCAGGCGCTCGCGAAACTGCCTTGCGGTGGTGGCGTCCGGCACCCGATCTTCGATCCCAAGACTTAGAAACCAAGAGAACGGCAGCCGGCCGCGGATTTGGTACTCCACCTGGTTGTCGGTCAGGTTGTGCCGAGTCTAGAGGATTAAAACCTTGAACATCAACATCATGTCGATGGGCCGGCGCCCGGCGTTGCGCTTGCGCGCCTTGTCCAGCAGCGGTCGGAAGTCCCCCCAGAGAATCAGGCCCTCCAGGGTCTCCAAAGGATCGTCCAGCGTGCTCAAGCTGCGCAACCGGTCCTCAAGGCCAAGAAAACTCCTTCGCCCCATCGCTGGCCCCTGCCTCACCGTTTGCGACTGCCCCAGCGGATATTACCTATTTATTAGCGAGTTTTGAAAGGTGCCCTTGTGTGTCAGGTTCGGTTGAGGGTCCATGGGGCTCGCCGGCACCGCTTGCCAGGTAGTGCGCCAACGGACTCGTTCCGGCCTCGGCCACCTCCGGGTGGCGCGCCAGGTAACGCCGCGAGTCAAACAGCGGGCTGGGATCGCGTCCCTCCCGGGCACCGCTTGCGAGATAGTGCTCTAAGGGGTTGAGTCCAGCCCGGGCCACGTCCGGGTTCTGAGCGAGATACCACCTGCAGTCGAAGAGCGGGTTCGGATCACGACCTTCCCTCCAACCCGCGACCAACCAGTGCAGAAGGGGGTTATGGCCGCCCAACACAATGTCCGGATTGTGCTCGACATACCATGACAGATCGAAGAGTTTTGTCGCTAGCAAGTGGTTTGCCTGCCGGCGAAGGCGAAGGCGTTGCCGCAAACAAAGGGTTACCGCCCACCACATGAGTTTCGGAATTGCGGCGATGCCGCGCACCAAACGCGGCCACCGGCCTTCCATTACACGCAACGGGTCCGTCAACTGCCATGAAGCACTTACCTGGATGCCGTTCAGCCGGTGCAAGAGTTGGTGCTCTAGCGCAAGAATCTCAGAGTTCTTCTTTTTCTCACACTCCAGCTCGGACGACAATTCCACAAGGCGTGCCTCACTCGTCAGCGCGGCTTGTTTCAGCTCGGCGATGCGTGTCTTACCTACCCCCACGGCTTGTTCCAGCTCGGCGATGCGCGTCTTACCTACCCCCACGGCTTGTTCCAGTTCGGCGATGCGCGTCTTACCGTGCGCGGCAATGTTCTGCAAATCATTAGCCCGCGCCAAGGATGCCGCCACCATCTCTTCGCGCTCCAGTTCTGCCGCCAGCACGACAGCGCCAAGCGAATCGCTCGCGCGATTAAACTCCATAAAAACGGTATCAAGGCAACCCAATGCATTTACCGACTCGGGGTGCGCTTGAAGCTCAAGCAAAGCCGAGTATGCCTCCTTGACCCACGCTGATATTTCTGGATGATCCGCGACTTTTTCATCACCGACGGTATGGTGGCGATGGCGGTGTTCCAGAAACTGGTCGATTTCGTATTCGGCAGTGGCGGAGCGCCGAGGCCAGGCGATCTGCAACTCTTGGGACAGGGCGCCAACAGCACCACGCCAATCTTCGAGCATCGAAGCGTATCTGACGAAAGCACGCTTTAGCCCACGAGTTCCAAGCTCCGCATCCAGGACATGGCGCAGCCAGAGCATTTGCGACTTGGCTTGGCTGAAACCGTCGCGTCTCCTCAACGAGGCAGCCACTTCGAGTGGATTTCTGATTGGGACAAGACACTTTGGCTCTGCTTCGAATTCTTGGAGCACCTCGAGCCAAAACGGCAAGAGGCGACAATTCCTTGGGTCTTTGAGAACGAAGATCGATGACTTGGCGAAATCGTGTTCCAAAATTGCTAACGCGCGGGCTTTAAACGGCAGTTTCGCAGTGGATCGAATCCAGTCGGCGTTGAATCGGCGCCAATCGTCCCAGCGAGAACCTCCAGATGCAAGAATATCGTCATTTAAACGATAAATCTCCATCGATTCCCAGAAGCCGGCTTCGTTAATATCCTTCACAGGTGGCATCAGATTGGACGGGAGGTCTGCGCCGAGACGGCTTATCACTCGTGTCAAGGCCGATGTACCGCTGCGATGCATGCCCAGAACGAGGACGGCCGCGCGTCTGATAGGCTTGCAGGCAATCGATGGCTCTGGCTCTTGTCCAGAAGTAATTGGAGAAGATGCGCTAATGGTAACCATTCGAATACAATTCGATCTAAGATGACGCAAGAGAAGCCCGGTATTTCCCCATTTTATGAATTATAATGAGCTCGAAGCAGCGCTGAGAAGCGAAATCGTGATTGTTATTAGTAATAAGTGGAGACGCCGAGCCTTTGGTGAGATGCCGTTGTGGTGCGGAATGCGACTTGTATCCGGTCCTCAAGCGTTCGGGAGCTCGGGGGACGTCTGATGCAATCCCGTCCAATCGAGGCTCTCGCTGGAACAACGGCCTTCGACCGAGAGTCTACTCGCCAAGTCAAAACTGGCAGCACGGCAATAGCTCGTACAAGTACGAATTAATGGGTGGACGATGGTAGCAGCCCACGGCATAGAAGAGGGCAAGGCAAGGAGATAGTCCGCTGTCATTGTGGCAGTGCGCTCACGTGCGGCGCAAGCCGGAACGACTACACGGAAATCATGAGGCGCGACTGCGCCTACCAGCCCTTTTGAGGTGCAAAAATACCACATTTAGAATCATACGCTTGGGAACCTGCCTGACAGCCCGTTCCGGCCTCAGGCACTGCCGGCCCCCAGATTTGGCCGCATCAGATTACTGCAAATCAACCAGGTACCTTCGTACGCGAAACGACACCTTAAAAGAGCTGCTGCGCCTACGTACACGGCGGGGTCGTTGGGCTGTACCTTCTTGAGGATATTGGCAACCGCACGGTCAGCGAGACGGTCCTGGGTTAGAACCCGGACGGTGCGCTTGCGCAGGCACTCTTCCAGGCGGGTCGCGGCAAGGGTGAGGGCATTCTCGCCCTGACGGTTGGTGAAGAGGTAGACGCCGGGCTGGGTGCCGGGCGGGTTTGCGCGTCACCGCCTGGCGCATCCTGAAGCCGGAAGGAGATCCCGCCATCGGCAGGCACCTGCGCCAGGTTCCGAAATTCCCTGCTTATGCGGTCGCCACACAACCTTGGCGGTGCTCGAGATCGGCGCAGGTACTAGCGGCACAACGACCGCACCTACGCATGAATCCTGACACTAACCCCCCTTCTGACATCCCGGCGAACGCCTGGAAAGCCGGATTGTGGCCCAACCCCATAAGCAGGGAAAATTCCCTGCTTATCCGGTTGCCACACACCGCAGGCTCTGCTGGAAATCGGCGCAGCTACTCTACTGCCGGCGCAACGACCGCACCTATGCATGAATCCGCGCACGAACCCGCTTTCTGACATCCCGGCGAACGCCTGGAAAGCCGGATTGTGGCCCAACCCGATAAGCAGGAAATTCCTTGGGGGGTCCGATGGCTGGAGCTACCGGTGCTTCTGGCTGGGGGAGTTCCGGCTTGGCGGTCTGGGGACCCGGATCCGGGGCCTCATTGCGCAGGGCGGCCACGTGCAGACGGATCAGCTGGGCGAAGAAGGGGTCCCAGGCGTCGGTAATGTCCAGGGCCTCGAGGGACGTCCGCAGCCGCTTGAGGAGGGACGGGAGGGTGCCGAGCAAGCGGGCACGGTCTTCGGGGCTAGTCTTGCGCTCGAGGCTCCACAGGAGGTCGTCCATGGTGGCGATGGCCAGGATCCAGGGCTCCGCCTGCTGGCCCGCCTGATTGAAGGCCTGGGCGCGGACCGGGCGCCAGTGCCGGCCGAGAAAGTCCGCCACCAGGTTGGGAACGGTGCGCCGTGCCACCCGGCTCGCGATCCGAGCGTACACGCGGGCGTGGGCCGGCGCCTGGCGATCCTGCTCCTCCGGCTCGACGACCACCTGGCTGGTACGGGACTTCGCGCGAAGCTGTTCCTCCTGGAGGAAATCTTCCAGGGCCTTATCCTGCCGTTCGAAGATGTCCACGTTGGTCTCGAGCCCCGCCACCATATGATCCACGTTGGTGCGGATCTTCTCGGTCAGACGGGTCTCCTCGGACTCGTCCCGGCCGATGCCGGCGCTGGCGATCCCGTCGACCAGGCGCCGTGCGGGGTCGCGCGTATTGGAGAAGAAGGCCTTGTCCATCAGGGCGACCTTGAGCACCGGGATCTGCAACCTGGCGATCTCGGCGCGCAGGGCCGCGGAAGGGTTCGGGTCCTGGAAGATGGCATCGAACAGCAGGGCCACGATGTCGATGGTGAGCGCATCCACCGGGTTGGACCCGCTCACCAGGGGGGAGGAGCGCAGCTGCTGCAGGACCTGGCCGCCCCTGGGGTCGATCTGGACGGGACCCAGCCCCGGCAGGTCGCGGGTGTCGGCGCGGCCCCCAAACTGCGGGTTTGAGCCTTTGCGCAGAATTGGGCGAGGGACTATCTTGGGGGCATGATTGACTGGTCGTCCTGTCCTGCGGTCGAACGCGATCCCCAACGGGTCAGCGGCGCCTGGATGTTCCGGGGCATGCGACTCCCCGTGACTGCCCTCTTTCAGAACCTGGAAGACGGTGCCGGCCTCTCTGACTTCATCAATTGGTTTCCCGGCGTGACGTTGGAGCAAGCCAAGACCGTACTGGGGCATGCCGCCCAGTCCCTGGTCGCAGCCTGAATAAGAATTCTGTTCAACCGGGGAACCCCTGCCCCCCTGCGACACCACCTGCCCGGCCATGAGATAGAGACCGCCTATGAGCTGGGTTAGTCGAGGCTCAGCAACGGCGAGCTGCTGAAGCAAGCGGAGGCTCACGGCTTTCAAGCGTTCATCACCACCGACCGGAACCTGCGGTACCAGCAGCGGCTGCCTGAACGGCAGATTGCCGTTCTTGTCCTCTCCACGACCAGCTGGCCACGGATCCGGAATACCCTTCTGGAGATTGCTGACGCGGTTTCCCGCCTCTCTCCGGGTTACTACGAGGAGGTCGCCATTCCCTGACGGGGACTCCTCTCCGAGGTTCCGAGGGACCGTGGACTTTCCCTTCTAGGCACCGGCTTTGCGGTCAAGTTAGACGCGTGCGGGGATGGGACCAGCCGAGCGTCGAACACGATCTGGCAGGGGGTCACTCGGCAGGCGTCTGCACACTTGTAGGGTGGATCCAAGGAGCGTCGCGATGGGTCCACCAGCGGCGTCGCGGTGGAACCGCTGCGCTTGTTCCACCCTTCGCTACATCGCTACTTTGCAGGCTCCACGTTCCCTAGTAACTGGGCGACGGCGCGATCGGTGATCCGATCCTGGCTCAGGACTCGGGCGTTGCCCTTGCGCAGGTGCTCGGCCAGGCTGGTGGCGGCCAGGGTGAGGGCGTTCACCCCGTCGCGGTTGGTGAAGAGGAAGACGCCGCGCAGCTCGCTCACCCAGCTCAGGCGCAGGGTCTTGCGGGTGCCGCGGACGCTCTCGAACTCGACCCAGGCGCCGACGCTGAGCGATTGGGCGTGCTTGAGGTGGCGGTCTCCCGCCGCGCTCGGCGGTGGGTTGGGTGTCGGGCCGGGTGGCACGTTGCCGGCCGGTACGTTCTGGGTTCGGAAGGGGATCCCCGCGTCTGCATCCACCTGCGCGAGGGTCCGAAAATCCTTCGGGGCACCAAAGACGGGAGCCTTGCGCCGCTCGGGCTCGGGCTTGACCGCTTGGGGCTCCAGGTCCGGGGCCTCATTGCGCAGGGCGGCCACGTGCAGGCGGATCAACTGGGCGAAGAAGGGGTCCCAGGCGTCGGTGATCCCCAGCGCCTCGAGCGGCATCCGCAGCCCCTTGAGCAGCGCCGGGAGGGTGCCGAGCAGGCGGGCGCGGTCCTCTGGGCCGGCCTTGGGCTCGATGCTCCACAGGAGGTCGTCCATGGTGGCGATGGCCTGGATCCAGGGCTCCCCCTGCGCGCCGGCCTGGTTGTAGGCCTGGGCCAGAACCAGCCGCCAATGCCGGTGGAGAAAGTCCGCCACCAGGTTGGGGACGCTGCGCCGGCCCACCCGGCTCGCGATCTCGGCGTCCACCCGGGCACGCGCCAGCGCCTGGCGATCCTGCTCCTCCAGCTCGACTACCACCTGGCTGGTGCGGGAGCGGGCGCGCGACTCTTCCTCCTGGAGGAACTCCTCCAGGACCTTCACCTGGCGGTCGAAGACGTCCATGTCGGTATCGAAGCCGGCCACCACTTCATCCACGATGGTGCGCACCTTGTCCGTCAGGCGGGTCTCCTCGTCCGCGTCCCGTCCGATACCGGCGCTGGCGATCCCGTCGAGCAGGCGCCGCGCCGGGTCGCGCTTGTTGGAGAAAAAGGCCTTGTCCATCAGGGCGACCTTGAGCACCGGGATCTGCAGCTTGGCGATCTCGGCGCGCAGGGCCGCGGAAAGGTCCGGGTCCTGGAAGATGGCATCGAACAGCAGGGCCACGATGTCGATGGTGAGCGCATCCACCGGGTTGGACCCGCTCACCAGGGGGGTGGAACGCAGCTGCTGCAGGGCCTGGCCGCCCCTGGGGTCGATCTGCACGGGACCCAGCCCCGGCAGCTCGCGGGTGTCGCTGCCACCCCGCTGCAGGCTGGTGAGCGCCTGGATGAGCTGGGTGATCCCCGACACCGATGCAGGCGCCGGCG